>NZ_BCMR01000017.1:0-55634 GCF_001653015.1 Rickettsia sp. Tenjiku01 | reverse complement strand
GAAGTTAATTTAAAGCTAATTTAAGTTATTTTTTTGCAATAGGATAAAGCTATTACATTAAAAATCTTATTGATTAAAATAATTTTGTTAATGTACCATACGTCTAGAAATTTAAATTATTGAAATTTTCTAGGTTCTGTGAACATTTATAATTGATTTTTAGTGAAAATTAATGAGATTTTTAAAGGAATAGCTACCTATTTTAAAAAAATATTATAAATTTGTTGCAACAAACAAATAACCAAAATCAAATCTTTTTGGAAATGTTCGTAGAGCCTACACAAGATCTAAATAAGAAACTTACTAGGTTTCTTTAATTTAAGTGCTATGTGAAAAATTTTAAAACAGTATATTTTATTTTACTGCAAGTTATAAGCATTTTATTGAAATAGGTATCTATTCCAATAAAAACTTTATTGTTTAAAATATAAATAATTTGAATTTTATATACAGAATCTAGGTTCTGCATACTTTTGATTAATGATTATTAATTAGGAGATATTTTTAAGCGAAAATTAATACGATTTTTGAGAGGAGAGTTTATTACTATTTCAAAAAAATCTTATGATTTACAGCTAAAAAGAGCCATAATTATGATTATTCTATTATAAAGTGCATAGGATCTAATCACTGTAATACGGGCAGTAATTTTATCAGTCAGGAGATTATATGGTTTCATTAAGGGATAATATAGAAGCACAACCCTTGTCACATAATAGAAGAATAAGAAAAAATTTCGGTCACATAAATTTAGTAGCAGATATACCGAATTTGATTGAAATTCAAAAAAATTCATATGAGAAAAACTTTCTACAGTTAAATATTAAAGATTCTGAAAGAAAAAACAAAGGTTTACAATCTATATTAAACTCAATTTTTCCTATTTCAGATTCCTCCAATATTGCTAATTTAGAATTTGTAAAATATGAATTCGATACTCCAAAATATGATGTAGAAGAGTGCAGTCAAAGAAGTTTAAGTTATGCTGCTCCTCTTAAAGTTACTTTAAGATTAAGTATTTGGGATATAGATGAGGATACCGGTACTAGAGAAATTAAAGGGATTAAAGAGCAAGAAGTATATATGGGTGATATCCCATTAATGACTAAAAACGGTACTTTTATTATCAACGGTACGGAAAGAGTAGTTGTATCACAAATGCATCGCTCACCTGGTGTATTCTTTTATCATGATGAAGGAAAAGTCCACTCTTCCGGCAAGCTTTTATATTCTGCTCGTGTTATTCCATATAGAGGGTCTTGGCTTGATTTAGAATTCGACGCTAAGGATGTTATTTATTTCAGGATTGATAGAAAAAGAAAGCTTTATACTACTACTTTGCTTAGAGCTATAGGTATGAGTACTGAAGAAATTATAAAATTTTATTATAATTCAGTAACTTATAAGCTTGTTAAAAATAAAGGTTGGGCGGTTAAATTTATACCTCAGCATATTACTGCTCATCGTTTAACAAGTGATTTAGTAGATGCAGATACCGGAAATATTCTACTGAAAGCAGGACAAAAAATTACTCCGCGTTTGGCTAAAAAATATTTGGGGGAAGGACTTAATAATATTTTAGTAGCTCATGAAACTTTAATCGGCAAATATCTATCCGAAGATTTAAGAGATCCTGCAAGCGATGAAGTATTAGCAAAAATCGGTGAAATGATTACTGCTGATATGCTAAATGTTATTAATGATCTTAAAATTAAAAATGTTAACGTATTAGTAATCAATCCTCAATCCGGTCCATATATAAGGAACACCTTATTTGCTGATAAAAATCAGGATCGTGAGGCAGCATTATGTGATATTTTCAGAGTTCTAAGACCAGGCGAACCTGCTAATATTGAAGCGGCTGAAAGCCTGTTTTATAGTTTATTCTTTGATACGGAAAGATATGATCTTTCAGAAGTCGGGCGAATAAAAATGAATTCTAGGTTAGAGCTGAATATTTCTGAAGAAGTTACGGTTTTAACAATTGATGATATTAAAAATATCGTAAGAGTTTTAGTAGAGCTTAAAGACGGTAAAGGTATCATAGACGATATTGATCATTTAGGTAATAGAAGGGTTAGATCGGTAGGTGAATTGATAGAAAATCAATTTAGAATAGGTTTAGTCCGAATGGAAAAATCTGTAATTGAAAGGATGTCGGCAGGTGATGTTGATACCGTAATGCCTCATGATTTAGTAAATTCTAAAATTTTAGTTTCAGTAGTAAAAGAATTTTTTAGTACCTCCCAATTATCCCAATTTATGGATCAAACAAATCCATTATCGGAAATAACTCATAAAAGAAGGCTGTCGGCACTCGGTCCCGGAGGTCTTAGTCGAGATCGAGCAGGTTTTGAGGTGCGTGACGTACATCCGACTCATTACGGTCGTATTTGTCCTATTGAAACACCTGAAGGTCAGAATATCGGGTTAATTAACTCTATAGCTACTTATGCTAGAATAAATAAACACGGTTTTATAGAGAGTCCGTATAGAAGAGTTAAAGATGGATGTGTAACCGATGAAGTGGTATATCTTTCTGCTATTGAAGAAGGTAAATACAAAATCGGACAAGCAAATTCTAAAATTAATAAAGACGGAAAGCTGCAAGGAGAGTTTATTAATTGCCGTGTTGAAGGCGGTAATTTTGTAATGGTAGAACCGTATGAGGTAGACTTCATTGATGTTACTCCTATGCAGGTAGTATCGGTTGCGGCTTCTCTTATACCTTTCTTAGAAAACGATGATGCTAACCGTGCTTTGATGGGTTCAAACATGCAAAGACAAGCCGTTCCTTTAATTAAAACGGATGCACCTTTTGTAGGTACCGGAGTTGAAGGGGTAGTAGCTAAAGATTCCGGAGCGTCAGTGCTTGCATTACATGACGGTATTGTTGAGCAGGTAGATTCAAATAGAATCGTGATTAGAACTCTAGAACAAAAAGTTGACGGTTCTCCTTCGGTTGATATTTATAACTTACTAAAATTCCAAAAATCCAATCATAATACTTGTATAAATCAAAAGCCTTTAGTTAAGGTCGGTCATTACGTTAAGAAAAACGATATTATAGCTGACGGTCCTAGTACGGATAACGGTGAAATTGCTTTAGGTCGAAACGTGCTTGTGGCTTTCTTACCTTGGAACGGTTATAATTTTGAAGATTCCATTTTAATATCCGAACGTATAGTAAAAGAGGATGTATTTACATCTATTCATATTGAAGAGTTTGAAGTAATAGCTAGAGATACACGCCTTGGTCCTGAAGAAATTACCCGTGATATACCGAATGTAAGTGAAGAAGCGTTGCGTCATCTTGATGAGGTTGGAATAATTTATATAGGTGCAGAAGTAAAAGCCGGTGATATTTTAGTTGGAAAAGTAACACCAAAAAGTGAATCGCCTATTACTCCTGAAGAGAAGCTACTACGTGCTATTTTCGGGGAAAAAGCTTTTGACGTAAAAGATTCATCGCTGCATGTACCTTCCGGAGTGAGCGGAACTGTAGTAGAAGTAAGGGTATTTTCTCGTAGAGGTGTAGAAAAAGACCAGCGAGCTATTGCTATTGAAAAACAACAAATTGAAAAATTCACAAAAGACAGAGACGATGAATTAGAAATTATTGAGCATTTTGTGTTTAGTTGGCTTGAAAAGCTTTTAGTAGGGCAGGTGATTATTAACGGTCCTAAGCAAGTAAAAGTAGGACAAACTATTACTACTGAAATGCTAAAAGGCTTATCTAAAGGGCAATTTTGGCAGATTACCGTGGAAGATGCAAATGTAATGAATGAAATAGAGCAGATAAAGATTCATTATGATGAGAAAAAAGAGGCTCTTGATAAAAGATTTGCTACTAAGGTAGAGAAATTGCAAAGTGGTGATGATTTACCTCAGGGAGCTTTAAAAGTAGTAAAAGTATTTATTGCAACTAAGCATAAATTACAACCCGGGGATAAAATGGCAGGAAGACACGGAAATAAAGGTGTTATTTCACGTATCGTACCTGAAGAAGATATGCCGTTTTTAGAAGATGGAACTGTGGTAGATATCGTTCTTAACCCTCTAGGTCTTCCGTCCCGTATGAATATAGGACAGATTTTAGAAACGCATCTTGGATGGGCATCAATAAATTTAGCAAAAAAAATAGCTACTTTAGTAAAGGAATATAAAAATAAACATATAGGTATTGAGCAGATTAAGAAATTCTTAATTGAACTGTATGGAGAAAATATTAATTCTATACTTGAAAGACCGGAAGAAGAGATTATCTCTTTTTGTAAGAAAGTAAGTAAAGGCGTACATTTTGCAACTCCTGTATTTGACGGAGCAAAAGTTCAGGACGTTAAAGATATGCTAAAGCTTGCCGGTCAAGACCCTTCAGGACAAGTGAAATTAATTGACGGTAGAACCGGTGAATATTTTGACCGTCTAGTAACCGTCGGACAGAAATATTTGCTGAAATTGCATCATTTAGTCGATAATAAAATTCATTCCCGTTCTATAGGACCTTATAGCTTAGTAACGCAGCAACCGCTTGGAGGTAAGTCTCATTTCGGCGGACAGCGTTTCGGAGAAATGGAATGCTGGGCATTACAAGCTTATGGTGCAGCTTATACGTTACAGGAAATGTTAACGGTTAAGTCGGATGACGTAAACGGTAGGATCAAAACTTATGATTCTATAGTACGCGGTGAAAATAATTTTGAATCAGGCATTCCTGAATCATTTAATGTTATGATAAAAGAATTTAGATCTTTATGTCTTAACGTAAAGCTTGAAGTAACTTCAAGTTAAGAAAGACAGGTCATTTAAACAGATAAAAAACAAGTTTTTTATCTGTTTTACTAGATTTCCGCTTTTGCGGGAATGACATATAGGGTGCAATAAGAACTCTGGGTAGACGAAGGTCAATTTCAAAAGGAGCTAGGAGTTCACAAGGCGAGGAGCGGAGCGTATACTTAATACGTGAGCACCGCAGAACTTGTAGAACGACAACGCCAATTTTTGAAATTCACCGAGTATATACGAGTAATTTTTAAGGAAAAGTATTTATGAGCGTAGTAAATTTTTACGGACAATTAAGTAATACTCAACAATTTGATCAGATAAGGATTAATATAGCAAGTCCCGATCAGGTACGTTCGTGGTCTTTCGGTGAAGTAACAAAACCTGAAACAATTAACTATCGAACTTTTAAACCTGAAAAAGATGGTTTATTTTGTGCAAGAATTTTTGGTCCGGTAAAAGATTATGAATGTCTCTGCGGTAAATATAAGCGGATGAAAAACCGTGGCATTACGTGTGAGAAATGCGGCGTTGAAGTTACGGTTTCTAGAGTAAGACGTGAAAGAATGGGGCATATTGAACTTGCAGCTCCCGTTGCTCATATTTGGTTTTTAAAGTCGCTACCTTCAAGAATTAGTACACTTCTTGATATGACAATGCGAGATGTAGAAAAGATTCTTTATTTTGAAAATTATGTAGTAGTTGACCCAGGGCTATCGATTTTACAAAAAGGCGAACTCTTAACAGAGGAAGAATTACAGAAAGCAAAAGATAAGTACGGTGAAGATGCATTTACTGCCTCTATAGGTGCAGAAGTAATACAACAAATGCTTAAAGAGCTTGATTTTTCAAAGTTAAAGCAAGAGTTATACGAGGAATTACACACCACTTCTTCAGAAGTCAAAAAGAAAAAATTAGTAAAGCGTTTAAAATTAGTAGAGAATTTTTTAGAGTCGGAAAATAAGCCGGAATGGATGATTATGGATGTTTTACCGGTTATTCCTCCTGAAATTAGACCACTTGTTATGCTTGACGGCGGAAGATTTGCTACTTCAGACTTAAATGAACTGTATAGAAGAGTAATTAATAGAAATAATCGTTTAAAGAAATTAATAGAGTCAAAAGCTCCTGATATAATAGTCAGAAACGAAAAAAGAATGTTACAAGAAGCGGTGGATGCGTTATTTGATAACGGTCGTCGCGGTAGAGCAGCGAAAAATGCTAATAAGCGTCCATTTAAGTCATTAAGTGATATGCTTAAAGGTAAGCAGGGGCGTTTCCGTCAGAACTTGCTAGGTAAGAGGGTTGATTACTCAGGACGTTCGGTTATCGTGGTAGGACCTGAGCTTAAACTTCACCAGTGCGGTTTACCTAAAAAAATGGCTCTGGAGTTATTTAAGCCGTTTATTTATTCTAAGCTTGAGTTGTATGGCATCGCTACAACTATTAAAGCCGCTAAAAGAATGGTGGAAGCTGAAAAATCCGAAGTGTGGGACGTGCTTGAAGAGGTAATTAGAGAGCATCCGGTTTTACTGAATAGGGCTCCGACGTTACATAGGCTTGGTATTCAAGCATTTGAACCGCTATTAATTGAAGGTAAAGCGATCCAGCTTCATCCGCTTGTGTGTGCTGCGTTCAATGCGGATTTTGATGGTGATCAGATGGCAGTACATATCCCGTTATCGATTGAAGCACAGCTTGAAGCTAGGGTATTTATGATGTCTACAAATAATATCTTAAGCCCCGCAAACGGTCGTCCTATCATTGTACCGGATAAAGATATAGTGCTTGGTTTATATTATCTAACCCTTGCATTTGATAATGAAGTAGGCGCAGGGATGATGTTCTCAGATTTAGCTGAGATGGAACATGCTTTATATAATAAATTTATAACTATTCATACAAAGATAAAATATCGCAGAAATCAGTTAAATGCCGAAGGTAAAATGGTCCCTGTTATCATTGATACTACTTACGGTAGGTTAATGGTCGGTGAGTTATTGCCTTCTAACCCTAATATAGAATTCAAGTTTATTAATAAACAACTAACTAAAAAAGACATATCATTAGTTATAGATTTAGTTTATCGTCACTGCGGTCAAAAAGCTACGGTAATTTTTGCCGATCAGCTAATGAAACTAGGTTTTAAATATGCTTGTTCTTCAGGTATTTCTTTTGGAATGGACGATATGGTAGTACCGGAATCTAAGAGTACTCATATCAACGAAACTCAGCTTGAAATAAAAGAATTTGAACAACAATATTCAAACGGTTTAATTACTTACGGAGAGAAATATAATAAAGTAGTCGATGCTTGGTCAAGATGTACCGATAGAGTAGCAAACGACATGATGAAAGAGATTGCTACGCCGCCGGTTAATGATGCTCCAAATCATCAGAAAATAAATGCTATATATATGATGGCTATTTCCGGAGCAAGAGGTTCTTTCCAGCAAATTAAGCAGCTAGGCGGTATGCGAGGTTTAATGACCAAATCAAACGGTCAAATTATACAAACTCCTATTATCTCTAACTTTAAGGAAGGATTAACTGAATTTGAGTGTTTTAATTCTGCTAACGGAATGCGTAAAGGGCAAATAGATACGGCTTTAAAAACGGCAAGCTCAGGTTACTTAACAAGAAAATTAGTAGATGTTGCACAAGATTGTATTATTACTGAAAAAGATTGTGGCACTGATAAAGGAATTGAAGTTAAGAGTGTTATTGAAGGTGGAGAAGTGATAGTACCTTTAGCTGAAAAGATTTTAGGTCGTACTGCTGCTATTGATATATTTCATCCGGTAACTAATGATCTAATTCTCAATAAAGGCGAGCTTATTAATGAAGCAAAGTTAGAGCAGATTGAGTCGGCAGGACTCGACAGAATTATGATAAAATCCGTATTAACCTGTGAAAGTACTACCGGTATATGTAGCATATGTTACGGTAGGGATCTTGCTACCGGTACATTAGTATCGGAGGGTGAAGCAATCGGGGTTATTGCTGCTCAATCTATCGGTGAACCGGGTACGCAGCTTACAATGCGAACTTTCCATATCGGAGGAGCGGCAACAAAAGGTGCTGAGGTTTCTTCCGTAGACGCTTCCTATGATGCAAAAGTGAAAATTATAAGTCGTAACGTTGTGGTTAATTCTGAAGAACGCAAAATTGTTATGAGCCGAAATTGTGAATTATTATTGCTTGATAATAACGGTCATGAAAAGGCTCGTCATAAAATTCCATACGGTGCTAGATTACTTGTTGATGACGGTGATATGGTGATTAAAACTCAAAAGCTAGCAGAATGGGATCCTTATACTATACCGATTATCACGGAGAAGTCAGGTAAAGTTTTATTCAAAGATATGGTTGAGGGTATTTCTATTCGTGACGTAACTGACGAAGCTACCGGAATACCGAGTAAAGTTATTATTGAATCAAAGCAATATTCACGCGGTGCAGAATTACGTCCGCGTATACAGCTTTTAGATGCTAAAGGTGAAGTTATCACCTTATCAAACGGTTTAGAAGCTAGATATTACTTGCCGGTTGGAGCAGTTTTAAGCGTAGAAGACGGAGTACAAATATCGGTAGGTGATATCATTGCACGTATACCGAAAGAATCAACCACTACTAAAGATATTACCGGTGGTTTACCAAGAGTTGCCGAGCTTGTAGAAGCAAGACGCCCTAAAGATCATGCAGTTATTGCCGAAATTGACGGTAGAGTAGAATTCGGTAAAGACTATAAATCTAAAAGACGTATTATTATACATCCGATTGATGAAACAATGTCTATTGAGTATATGGTACCAAAAGGCAAGCATGTTGTAGTTAACGAAGGTGACTTTGTTAAAAAAGGTGATTTATTGATTGACGGTAATCCGGTACTTCAAGATATTTTAAAAGTAATGGGCGTAGAGGTTCTTGCAAATTATATTGTTAATGAGGTTCAAGCTGTTTATCGTCTACAAGGTGTAAAGATTGATGATAAGCACATAGAAGTTATTATCCGTCAGATGTTACAAAAAGTAGAGGTTACGGATTCAGGCGGAACTACGTTATTAGCAGGTGAAAAAATAGATAGACATGAATTTGATGAGATAAATGAAAAAGCTATGAAAAATGGTTTAAAACCTGCTGAAGCACAATTAATATTACAAGGTATTACTAAAGCTTCTCTGCAAACTAGATCGTTTATCTCCGCGGCATCATTCCAAGAGACTACTAGAGTTTTAACTGAAGCAGCTATTGCTGGTAAAGTAGATAAGTTGCGAGGACTAAAAGAAAACGTGATAGTTGGACGATTAGTACCTGCTGGAACCGGTTACTTTATGGATAAAATGCGTAAAGCAGCCGTAAAGCTTGATGAAGAGAATGTATAAATATACTAAGATAGAACTTGAAAAATTGGCTGTGTCGTCTTTGTAAGTCGTAGGATGCTGAACGTTTAATATACGCTCCGCTCCTCGACTTACAGACCCTTTGCTCTTTTCCAAGTTGATCTTCGTATGTACCGGATAGTATATAAAAAACCCGTCATTGCGAGCCAACATTTAGCTGGCGTGGCAATCTCATGAAATAATAACAAATTCCCCTGAGCTGGCTTTGTCAATTACTTTGTAATGTCCTTGCAATGACGAGGGGGTATCCACGCAACAATGCCTTCCTAGCTAGAAGCGGGAATCCAGAAAAATAACCTTACTACGCATTATTGATAAAAAAAAGCCTATAAAAAACTTGGTTTTTTATAGGCTTTTTCTTATTTCCCACTTACAGAAATGACGTTTTAATAACAAGCAATCGGTGCTGTTAAATACTCGTAGGTTTGACCAGATACTGGTTGTTCAAAGATAGTATTATTGTTATCATAATTATAATTACCGTATAATTGTAATCTTGCTAAAGAATCGTCATATTGGAAGTGTTCAAGTGTGTCTTGATTTTTAGATATCTGAATTTCTGCTAAACAATGTTCAACATAAGTTTTCAGTACTTCTTGACGAATTGCATCATGTAAAGCTTTTAACATGAGTAAGTTTACTAATGGGTTAATACTATTATTTGCATTAGTAGTAATCGTAGCTTCTTCGTGTTTTTGATCAATAGACATCTCTCCAAACTGCACTTCTAGAGGTAATTTAGACGTCGATCCGGTATTCGCATCCTCACGTATGTCTATATACGCTGCGGTGCTGCGTTCCGTATCTCTTTTAAATTCCTCTCTATAAGCTGATTTAGAAAGATGTCTAACAGGCAATTCAGAAATTAAAGACTCTTCATTGCTTACTTCTACCTTCTCTGTTTCAAGATTTGCTGATGCAGCATTGACTTTTGCTTCAAAATTTATCTCTGGGAAAAGTGCTGTCACATCCGTTATTTCAAGTTTTCCTCCTTTTTTACCTACTTCATAAGCTTTAGCAATAATGTGTTTATAAATAACGTCAATTAATGCTCGTTTTGTTTGTATTTCATCAGAATAGTGAATTCCTCCTTCATTCCAAAACTTTACTATTCTAGACAAAGCAGGAATATATTTACTGGCCTTTGCTAAAAATTTTTGTATAAATGTAGGTTCAATAATAGGGGTTAATGTAGGATTTTCTTCATATTGTCTCAATACATACTCGACAATTTTAGGTATATTTTGATCTGGTTCTACGTCGTCAGGTAAGCCGTGTAATATTTTTTTGGCTGTTGCTTGACCTATCTTCTCACGCAAAGCATTAACCCCGATCCATGTCCATGACGGATTAGCCGTAAAACAAAGCTTTGTTACATAAAATGCTAGCGATATAGGTAGAGATAATAACTTTAAATAGTTAAGGCAAGTATATCGTATTGGATGAGGAGTGAGACTATAAATCTTACCCATATTTTGGTTTAACTCACATGATGTTTTAATCATTGTATACTTCTGCTTAATTAAATAAGAAGTGATGTCATATACTGGCATATTATTTTTACTTAAATTTAACTAATTCGTCAGTAAGATATAAAAAATGTTAACATTTGTCAAATGCTATTTAATGAGATTTTGTTTTAAATCAATTAAAATACTTGCAAAGTTTTATCAAGATAAATAGAATGATCCATCAAAAATAATATAAGGAGTAAATATGCTTAACATAAATTTTGTGAATGAAGAAGCATCTACTAATCAAGGTCTAGTAGTTTTTATTGATGAACAGTTGAAGCTTGATAGTAATTTAATAGGACTTGATCAACAACATCATGGATTAATTTCTAAAACTATTCAGAATAAACTGCAATTTACCGGTAAATATGGACAGATCAAGGTTATTCCGTCCGTCATTAAATCAGGTGAGGTTAGATATTTGATAATAGCAGGTCTTGGGAATGAAGAAAAATTAACTGAAGCAAAAATTGAAGAGTTAGGAGGCAAAATCTTACAGCATGCAACCGGTTGTAAAATTTCTACTATTGGCTTAAAACTGACAAATAGAATTAGCAGGTTTACATCTCAAACATTTGCATCTTTAGTTGCTAGTGGTGCGTTTCTTGCTTCTTACAGATTTGATAAATATAGAACTACCTTAAAAGAAGCAGAGAAGTTCGCAGTAGAGTCAATTGAAATTTGTACTGATAATAGCACTGAAACGGCAAAATTATTTGAAATCAAAAAATTAATTGCTGAAGCAGTATTTTTTACAAGAGATATAAGTAATGAACCGTCAAATATTAAAACTCCTCAAGTTTATGCCGAAAGAATAGTTGATAGACTTGAACCGCTAGGGGTAGATGTTGATGTTATCGGTGAACGTGAGATGAAAAACCTTGGTATGGGAGCATTACTCGGTGTGGGGCAAGGTTCACAAAACGAGTCAAAGTTAGTGGTGATGGAATATAAAGGTGGCAGTAAAGATGCTCCGACTATTGCTTTGGTCGGTAAAGGAGTGATTTTTGATACAGGCGGTATTTCATTAAAACCGTCAAGTGATATGCACTTAATGCGATACGATATGGGAGGTTCTGCAGCAGTTGTGGGTACCATCATTGCGGTTGCCGGTCAAAAATTACCTATAAATATAGTCGGTGTTGTAGGGCTTGTCGAAAATATGCCGTCCGGTAATGCACAGCGTCCAGGGGATGTAGTAACTACCATGTCAGGACAAACTGCCGAAGTTTTAAATACCGATGCAGAAGGGCGTTTAGTACTTGCTGATGCTGTTTGGTATGCACAAGAAAAATTTAAGCCTAAATGCGTGATTGACGTTGCAACTCTAACAGGAGCAATAACCATAGCACTTGGTAATACATATGCTGGTTGTTTTTCCAATAATGATGAGTTAGCTGATAAGTTAATAAAAGTAGGGGAAGAAGTTAATGAAAAACTTTGGAGAATGCCGCTGCATGATGAGTATGATGCAATGATTAACTCCGACATAGCCGATATGGCAAATATCGGGAACGTACCGAGAGCTGCCGGAAGCTGCATAGCTGCACATTTCATTAAACGTTTCATTAAAGATGGAGTAGATTGGGCTCATTTAGATATAGCAGGCGTTGCAAATAGTAATAAAGCTTCAGCACTTGGTCCTAAGGGGGCAGTAGGATACGGCGTGAGATTACTAGAGAAATTTATCAAAGAATATACTTAAATGCTATTCTTGTGTTGCATTTCCTGCATGGATACCGAGTCGTCATTGCGAGCAGCCTTAGGCTGCGTGGCAATCTCGTCAAATATCCTGAGATTGCTTCGTCAATTACTTACGTCATTTTCTTGCAATGACGGAACAAACTATCCACATGTGTAATACTGAGCTAAGAATGACATTAAACTTCGTCTATTTACTATTCGTTTATTCTGAATATAATTATGAACACAATAAATAAACCTTATATATTTGTTATAGGTAATGAGAAAGGCGGAGCAGGTAAAACTACCTGTTCTATGCATCTAATAATCGCTCTGCTTTATCAAAATTATTCGGTAGTAAGTATAGATACCGATTCACGTCAAAGTTCGTTAACGAATTATTTAAAAAATCGAGATTTATATAATAAACACAATCCTGATAAACCTGTATTAGTACCGAAACATTTTCATATATCGGAAAGCAAAGTAGAAGAGCAAGCAAAGAGTTTTGAGCCGATACTCAAAAATAATCAGGATGTCGATTATATAGTGATTGATACCCCAGGCAGTCATACTCCTTTATCAAGGGTTGTTCATTCTTACGCCGATACAATTATTACACCGATTAATGATAGCTTTCTAGATTTAGACGTAATAGCAAAAGTCGATAGCAAGGATGAAATTATTAGCCCATCAATATATAGTCAAATGATTTGGGAGCAGAAAATGGAACGTGCTAGTCGTGATAGAATTAGTATAGATTGGGTAATACTTCGTAATCGTTTAAGTAATCTTGATGCATTAAATAAAAGACGCGTAGGAAATGTATTAGCTAAACTTGCTAAAAGAATTAACTTTAAACTCGCAGAAGGATTTAGTGAACGTGTAATATATAGGGAGTTATTTTTACAAGGTCTAACATTACTTGATCTAAAAACTGCAAAATATGATAGAGCATTTAATAGCTCACATGTGCTTGCACGTCAAGAATTACGAAATTTTTTAGACTTTCTAGGTATTAAGGCTGCGTTCAAAGGTTAATTTCTATTAAAGTTTTTCTTGTATAAAAAAATATATATAATGTAAATTAATATGCTTTAACTTTATAAGAGAAGAGAAACAAATGCCAAATATTGCTGAAAATATTTCAAAACTACCGGAAGAACAAGAAAAAGTTAATAAGCTTGTTGATCAATATAAAAATTTAACTCCGGAAGAACAAAAAATTGTTGATAGAAAACTTAAGTCACATTTTACAAAAGAAGAGCTAGAACAAGATGAGCTTAAATCAAGAATGAATAGGATACGTAGTAATTTGTCTAAGCAAGACCAAGAAAAACTACAAGTAGGTAATAATTCTATAGGTGAAATAGCAAAAGATGTATTATCTTTAGTTAAAGGAATAATAAATCTAGTCGAAAATGTTGCAGAGATAATTAAAAATCCTAAGAAAGCAATATATGAATGGATTAAAGGTGAGTTAAATCAAGTAAAACCTCAACAACAAAATTATCAGCAACGCCCATCAAAGCCAAAAGCTGCTGCAATATCAAGATAAAACTTTGGCAAGATAAATTTTTAGTTTTTATTTGCGAAAATTTGTGATTTTATATATATAATGGGGAAATCGTATAATAAAAAAATAAAAATGCATAAATACAGAACTCATAATTGTAACAAATTACAAATATCCGATGTAGGAACAGAAGTTAAGCTGTCCGGTTGGGTACATAGAAGAAGAGATCACGGGAATCTAGTTTTTATAGATTTACGTGATCATTACGGTATAACTCAAATCGTGTTTACCGATCAAAACCCTCAGCTTATGGAGGATGCAAGTCGTTTGCGCTATGAGTCGGTAATTACGGTAAGGGGTACAGTTGTAGCAAGATCAGAGGACACGATTAATAATACGCTTCCGACAGGTCATGTTGAAGTGCTAGCTGTGGAATTTAGTGTTGAGTCAGCTGCGGACACTCTACCTTTTGTTATTAATACTGAAAAAGACGCTCCCGAAGAGTCTAGGCTTAAACATCGCTTTTTAGATCTTAGACGTGAGAAATTACATAATAATATAATACTCCGCTCACAAATTATTTCTCATATTCGTCATTTGATGACGGCAAACGGTTTTACCGAATTTCAAACTCCGATTTTAACAGCAAGCTCACCTGAGGGGGCTAGGGATTTTTTAGTACCTAGTAGAATGCATCCGGGTAAGTTTTATGCATTACCGCAAGCACCTCAGCAATTCAAGCAGTTATTGATGGTATCAGGCTTTGATCGTTATTTCCAAATTGCTCCTTGTTTTCGGGATGAAGATGCAAGAGCCGATAGATCACCCGGCGAGTTTTATCAGCTAGATGTAGAAATGTCGTTTGTTACACAGGAAGACGTATTTAGTACTATTGAGCCTGTGATGTATGATTTATTCACTAAATTCACGGATAAGAAAGTATCAGAGACTCCTTTCGTTTGTATTCCATATAATGAATCTATGCTAAAATACGGCTCTGATAAGCCTGATTTGCGTAACCCTATTATAATTGCCGATGTAACTGAGATATTTAGAGATTCCGATTTTACAATCTTTAGAGAGAATATTAAAAAAGGTAGCATAGTTCGTGCAATTCCTGCACCTAAGGCAGCTGCACTGCCTCGTAGTTTCTTCGATAAAATGATAGAGTTTGCGATATCAGAAGGAGCAGGTGGACTTGGCTATATTCAGTTTAGTGAAACCGGTGAAGCAAAGGGACCGGTAGTAAAATTCTTAAGCCCGCAGCAATTAGAGAGTCTAAAAGCTACAGCTAGTATTAGTAACGGTGATGCTGTATTTTTCGCTAGCGATAAGAAAGAGAAAGCTGCTAAACTTGCCGGTAAGGTTAGAATAAGACTTGGTGAAGAGCTTGATTTACTTGAAAAAGATTGTTTTAAATTCTGCTGGATTACCGATTTTCCATTCTATGAGTTAAATGAAGAAACAGGAAAAATTGATTTTAGCCATAATCCGTTTTCTATGCCGCAGGGCGGAATAGATGCTTTAGAGCAAGCTAAAACCACTAAAGAGTTATTAGAACTTACCGCATACCAATATGATATTGTTTGTAACGGTATTGAACTGTCCAGCGGTGCTATTAGAAACCATAAGCCGGAAATTATGTATAAAGCATTTTCCATAGCAGGTTATAGTGAAGAGGAAGTTGATAAGAGATTTGGAGGGATGATTAGAGCATTTAAGTTTGGAGCTCCACCACATGGTGGCATAGCCCCCGGTATTGACCGAATCGTTATGCTGCTTGCGGAAGCAACAAATATAAGGGAAATAATTGCGTTTCCTTTAAACCAACAGGCTGAAGATTTACTAATGAACGCCCCAAGCTATGTAGAGGATAAAGCTCTAAAAGAGCTAAGCATTATGCTCTCACCGTCTGCTAGAAAAAATGCAGAAAAAGAATAAGCATTTATAGTTATTGTATGTTATTATGTCATATCGCAACTTGGCCTATAGTATGTCATTTCTAGCTAAAAGCGGAAATCCAGTACTTTTCGCTGTCATACCATGGATTGACCACGGTATCGAGAAAAAAATTTAAAAAAGACCAGATCCTGCGATCAAGTTGCAGGATGAGATTAATAGTTACTGGAGTTCCGCTTTTAGCTAGAAATGACATTAGGGCTATGCAACGTCTCTGTGACTGCTCGCAATGACGTTTAAGGCATACACTCAACAATGCTTATCTTTGTTGATGTCTTTCCTTCCTAGCTTGTAATTGAGAGAATGCGATTTCTTTTACCGTTTCTACTCTTTTTGTTTGGAGTCTTTCTTGCTTCTTCTGTTGTAGAACATTACCAATTTTTATACTTTCTGCTATAAGTTTTTCTGTATTATGAATTTTATTTAAATTCTCAGGAGAAATTTGTTTCATAAAATAATTTGAGATACTAGGTAAACCTCTCTTTTCACAAAAAATTCCTACCTTGTAATATATAGTATCTTTAGAATTTAACTTGAAAGATTTAGCATTTAATAAGTTGGTCGTGTTTTCGATGTTATCCTGATATTTTAAATTTTTCTTTATATCCTTAATATCTTGCTCGGTAAGATAATTTTCTTTTTTTAGCACTTTCATTATATTGTCGTAGAATTTTGCTACTGCTTTATCGGTTACGTTTTTAGTTGTTGCCTGCTTTGTAAAATCAACAATTAGTGATGCCAATTTTTCGCCTGTAGATTTGTCTTGTATACGCATTGATTTTGCAGGATCAGAAATTTGTACTTCTACTTTATCTGTCTTAACCTCAACTGCTTTTTCTTTCCATTTTCCGTCCAAATCTTTGCTCCATTGTTGTTCCTTGATTGTTTCTTTTTTCAAGCCTATAGAAATTTTAATTTGGTAATTATTTTCATATGCCCACTCTTTAGCATCTTTACCTTCAATTTTAATGTTATTATCTATTGCATATAGTACCGGGTCTTTTACAGCTGAATTAGCGAAAGCCTCTAACCAACCACCATTTTTAAATTCAGGTGAAACATTACTGAATTTTGTTACTATCTCAGCTCCTTTGGCCACTTCTTGCATATTAACAAGATTTTCTTTTATACTGCTTTTATAGTGTTTTCTCAAATCATCAAAATTTTGAATATTAGTGGATAACATAATATTTTTTGGATCAAACCCAGCTTTTTTTAATTCATCAATTTTTTGATCAACTATTGCTTCCATCTGTTTCTCATCAAATTGACTTATCATTTGATTTAATGATTCGCTATATTTATCGATACTAAATGAGAAATTACCTGCTTTAATAGCAGCACTGTAGCCAACACCAGGATGTGTAAACATTTCAGCTGTTGATTGAATCATACTGCTAAAATTCTTATGAAATACTAAAAAAGAGCGACCATGATCAATTTTGGTTATTGTTTTACCATCCTGTACCATGAAATTACCAGCATGATAATCTACTTCCCCCAGCATATGACAAGCAGCTATGGCTTTTTCAAATCCTTCCAACTTTTTTAAATTTTGGTCATTAGCTCTGACTCTAGTTTCACCTGATAAACCGGAAAATTCTGTTAGTGTTACAGCATTATCAAAAAATTTAGAACGTACATAAAGTGAATCAGGGTGTTTTTCATCCGCTGTTACCAGCCCTTCTTTTGGTGCGCGATCATATAATAAAAATTGATACATGGTAGAGCCTATTAATTCTTGTACTCCGTCTCTTCGGTCAGCCATAGCCTGTCTTTGTGCATGATTACCTTGTATTTTTTGGCATGCAGCATGAGTTTTATAAAAATGTTTTAAAATAAAAGTATTACCTGCGTTATCGTGAGCAACATAACCGGCCGAGACGCCTGCTGCCTTTTTTCCTTTCTCCTCAAACTCAGCTTGCTGTGCCACCCTCTTATCACGTAGCATAGCATCAATTACTTTTTTAGGGTCATTAGGATTTCTTATTTCTTCAAGTTTTCTGTAATCTGCGTTATATCGGCTATCATCTAATCCAACCTGTCGTTCAATTGCCTCTATCATAACTAAGTGCTCTAAAAGAGGTGCATCGATTATTTCCCTTAATTCCTTGTTTTTATCTCCTGGAAACGAGTTTTTTATTATTGTTGTCACTTTAGCTAAATCCTTAGTGTTTAAATCGGCTAGGGCCATATAGCTAATATATAGGCTTTTAGCAGTAGGAGATTGGTCATTAGAAAGGTCAATAACAGATTCGGCAATACCTTTGCAGGTTCTAGATATTTTGGCATTCAATTCTGTATCGTTAGTTTTCAGGGCTTTAAAAAGTTGCTCTTGTAATAATAATTCTTGTTGAGTTTTCTCTTGAGACATAAAAATAACCTGCTTAATATTAAATAGTGAAAAAGTGTTGTTGCGTGGGTCAAAATCCTCATCATTGTGAGGAAACCACGCAGCAATTGACGAAGCAATCCAGTAAACATTTTGATTTACAGAATTTTTTTATTATTTTTTCTGGATTGCCGAGTGCGCTGCGACCATTTGCAATGATGATTCGATATCCACGCAACAACGCCACGTGGGAATGACATTGAATAAGTTTTCGAAGCCGTACAACAAAGCCCCCACTTTTGCAGGGATATGACATCGAGGTCTTTTTAAAAACTATTCAGTACTATAGATTTAATCGTGATATAACAATGAAAAAACCGAAGCAATGAAATAAAATCATGACTTTGCAAGAATGATACCAATTAATCTCTTCTATTGCCTAAAAATCTCATTAAATATAGGAAAAGATTTATAAAATCTAAATATAAAGTAAAGGCTGCCATAATAGAAAGCTTTTGTCCTACTGCATCGTTTCCTGCCATGTAATACATAGACTTAATTTTTTGAGTATCCCAAGCAATTAATCCCATAAATATTACTATTCCAATAAGAGAAGTAGCAAAATAAAGAGCCGAGCTTTTTAGAAACAAGTTGACTAATGAAGCAATGATAAGACCTATAAGACCCATTGCAAAAAATGAACCCATAGATGTTAAATCTCTACTTGTACTATAACCGTATAAACTCATTGCTCCAAAAACGGAAGAGCAAATAAAGAAAGTACGAGCTATTGATGCACCGGTATAAATAAGAGCTAAATATGCAAGCGACATACCGGTTAAACCGGCATAAACCCAAAGTAATATTTGTGCCGTTTGCAGGTTCATTTGTCCGAAGCCCATAAAGAAATATAAAGCAATACCGAGCGGAGCAAACATTATAATAGTACCGAAACCTGTTTGAAACATTAAATTATAAATAGGTTCAACTGATATAGTCGTTACGGCTGCTACACCGGTTAGTAAAAGTGCTAAAGCCATATAATTATATACTTTAAGCATGTATTTTCTTAAGCCTTCATCAAAAGTTTTATTTTTTGAGGCGGCAGTTAAAGTTTTTGTATAATCGATCATAAGTAACCTTAGGATTATGTTATTTACATAATAAAATATAGCCTCTTAAAGGTATTTTTTCAAGCTATATTAATTATTTTTTATAAATATCTTGCATTGAATATAAAGCAGAAGGTTTATCTTGTAGCCAAATAGCGGCTTTAATTGCACCAATAGAAAAAGAATTTTTATTCAGAGCTTCGTGTTTTAAGGTGATTATTTCATCGTCACCTAGGAAAGATATTTCATGTATACCGTGAACATTTCCACCACGAAGTGAGGAAATACCTATTTCTTTTTCGCTTCTTGGTCTATTACCACGATTAAATGTTATATTTAATCCTTTTTTGCTGGCAATTGTTTCAGCAAGCATAACAGCAGTTCCTGAGGGTGAATCTTTTTTATTACGGTGATGCGTTTCTAGAATTTCAACATCGTAATCATCTAGTATTTTTGTTACTTCTTTAGCTAGATAGCTAAGCAAATTAGCTCCTATACTCATATTTGCAGAATATAAAACAGGTAAAGTTTGAGCTGCTTTTTCTAAAAGCTTAAAATGTTGAGGTTGGAGACCTGTGGTTCCGATTACTAATTTTGTATTATGTTTTAATGCATAATTAATTAATTTTTCTAATATTTCAGGGGTAGAAAAATCGATGATCACATCAGAATTTTTACAAAAATTATCTAAATCATCTAAATTATTAGTACTATTAAATTTTGCTGCAATTTTGCAATCTTTAAATTTATCTATTCTCTCTAGAATGGTTTCTCCCATTTTACCGGTAGAACCACTAAGACCGATATTTAACATATTGGCAATGTATACTCCTAATAAATGAACAGTCAGTAGACGAAGTTTAATTTGGACAAGAGCAAGGCGTCTAAAGTCCTTGGATCGTAGTGTATACTTAATATAGTTCGAACCGCAGATCTTATTAGACGACGCCAATTTTTCAAATTAAACTAGGTTCTGTGAATATTTCTAATTGATTGGCTATTTTGAGGTATTTTTTAGCGAAAATTAATAAGATGTTTGCTGGAATAGTTACTTATATTTCAAAAAATCTTATAATTTGCAGCAAAAAATAACCAAAATTAAATCTTTGTATACGATTTATGAAAATATAATAGAGGCTTTAAATCATTTTTAATAGCGGTATTTATTACTTCACCGATAAATATAACATGATCACCGGCATCGTAAGAAGCATATTTATTACACTCTATATGATAAGTTGCACCGTGTATTAAAGGGCAATCAGTTTTATTACCAAGCTCATAATCAATTTTTGTAAATTTATTAGATTGTGATTTAGCAAAATGTTTTGAGATATCAATTTGATTCTCTGCTAAAATACTAATTGCAAACTTATCACTTTTTTGAAAACTGTTTATACTAAAAGAGTTTTTATTAAGGCAAAATAATATTAACGGCGGTTTTAAAGATACGGAAGTAAGAGAACTAGCAGTAAAGCCAAAAAGTTCGTTATTGCAATTTGTTGTTATAATAGTCACTCCCTGAGGGAATCGGCTCATAGCATCTTTAAATTGACTTTCTGTTACTGTCCCAGCCATTTTTTCATAATTTTGTTAATGGTTCCGTCTTTTTTTAATGAATCGATTGCCTCATTAATTTCATTAATTAGTCCTGAGTTTTTAGACATGCCTATAGCAAAATCGGATGAAAATTCTTCTAAAGTACTGCTTTCTAAATTTGAATTATTTTCTTTTAATTTTTTGCCTTGAAATTCCTCAGAAATAATAGCATCTATGACTCTGGCTTTTAATTCTTCAACCAACATTAAATGATTTGCTAAAGAATGAACTTTAATATTTATCGTCTGTGATAGATCGTGTGCTTTTTTTTCTAAAACACTACCGAGCTGTACCCCTACTATTTTATTTTCTAGATCTTTGCTATTTTGTATATTATCACCTGTTCTATATATTATGGCAAATCTTGCGGTAGCATAATTATCAGAAAAGCTGATATATTCAGCACGCTCCGGTGTTACGGAAAGCTCCGCCACCGCAACATCAATATTTTCACTAACCAAAGCTGCAAGTAAACCGTTAAAGTCGAAGTTTTTTATGATAACTTTTTTATTTAGACGTTCGCTTATTGCTTTGATAATATCAATATCAATCCCAACAATCTCTCCGTCTTGGATAAATTCATAAGGAGGATTATCTGCGGCAGTACCGACTATTAAAGTTTTTTCCGTTTCTTTTTTTTCACAAGAAACTAGTAAGCAAGATAGTAAAAATATTTTCAGAAATTTCATAAAAATAATGTTTTAAGTTTGAGTATGTTCTGTGTCATCCTACGAGGCATTGCCCTTGTTGTACGGATATCAAATCGTCATTGCGAGGAAAATTACGTAGTAATTGACGAAGCAATCTCAGGATATTTGGCGAGATTGCCATGTAGCCTACGGCTACTCGCAATGACAGGAAAATCTATCCACGCGGGCAATATCTTCAAAGGAATAGCATCAAGAACTCAATTTCTCCTTTAAAAGCTGATTCACAAGCGTCGGATTAGCCTTACCGCCGGTTTTTTTCATTACCTGCCCTACAAAGAAACCGAATAATTTATCCTTACCACTTCTATAATCCTCTACTGATTCAGGATGTTCAGCTATTACCTCGTCAATTACCGTGTTTAGCACGTTATTATCCGAAACTTGTACAAGTCCTTTTTCTTCTACTATTTTATCAGGTGCTTTACCGGTTTCAAACATAATTTCAAAAACGGTTTTTGCAATTTTACCGGAAATAGTATCATTTTCTATTAATTTTACCAGTTTTGCAAAGTTACTAGGGGTAATTTTGCATTCATTTATTCCTATCGATGCTTTATTTAATTGGCCAAATAATTCACTAGTTAGCCAATTAGTAAGCATTTTAGGGTTACATTCATTTGCTGCTTTCTCAAAATACTCAGCAACCGATTCATCGGCTACTATTACTTCGGCATCATATTTACTTAAGCTAAATTCCTTCGTATATTTTTCAATCTTTTGATCAGGTAGCTCAGGTAAATTTGCTTTTAGCTCATTTATTAACTCATCAGAAATAACAAGCGGTAATAAATCGGGATCAGGAAAATATCTATAATCAAGTGCTTCTTCTTTTAAACGCATAGTTCTTGTTTCGCCGCTATCGGCATTAAATAGGCGTGTTTCTTGAATTATTTCTTCACCGCTTTCAAGCAAGTCAACTTGTCTTTTAGCTTCAAATTCTATTGCTTTAATGATGTTACGAATTGAATTAATATTTTTAATTTCGCATCTTGTGCCGAGTGGTTCACCGCTACGTCTTACTGAAATATTAGCATCGCAACGCATCGAGCCTTTTTCCATATCACCGTCACAGCTGCCAATATAACGTAACAAATTTCTTAGCTTTTTTACAAATTCAGCTGCTTCTTCCGGTGATGATATATCAGGTTCGGTCACAATTTCCATAAGTCCAATACCGGCACGATTCAAATCGATAAAGCTGTAATGTGGTGATTGATCATGCATAGATTTACCCGCATCTTGTTCTAAATGCAAACGGTTAATACGAATAGTTTTAAGATCGCCGGTACTAGTCGGTATTTCCATAGTGCCGTTTTGTACTATAGGATAGTAAAATTGCGAAATTTGGTAACCTTGCGGCAGATCGGCATAAAAATAATTTTTACGGTCAAATACCGAATATTTATTTATTTTAGCTTTAAGCCCAAGCCCTGTTTTAATTGCTTGGTGTACACAATGCTTATTTAATACCGGTAACATCCCGGGCATTGCTGCATCAACATAGGAAACCTGCG
This sequence comes from Rickettsia sp. Tenjiku01, assembly GCF_001653015.1. Lineage (NCBI taxonomy): Bacteria > Pseudomonadati > Pseudomonadota > Alphaproteobacteria > Rickettsiales > Rickettsiaceae > Rickettsia > Rickettsia sp. Tenjiku01. Next base: position 32,510 of record NZ_BCMR01000017.1, on the reverse strand, counting down.
AATTTGGATTTGCTGCAAAAATAGTACTACTTCCTGAAAAAAGCTTAGATTTTGAGGAAATTTGAGCATGGATTTCAAGCCCTATTACATATTCCCATTTCCCCGTATTACCTTCAATATATGCCATAATTAAAAACCCTTTGGTTCAAATTTAATATGTTTTACACCTGACTCAATTGTCGATGCTACTTTCAAAACATTATATTCGTCTAATTGTTTACCTATAATCTGTATCCCAAGAGGTAAACCGCGTGCCGATAATCCAGCAGGAACCGATGCACAAGGTAAACCGGCTAAACTTGCAGGAATAGTAAATAAATCGTTTAAATACATAATAGTCGGATCATTTTGTTTTTCACCAATCTTAAAAGCTGCAGTCGGGGCAGCCGGTAATAAAATGGCATCAACTTTTGCAAAAGCATTATTAAAATCGTTTGCAACTAAACGACGTACTTTTTGAGCTTTTAGATAATATGCATCCATACCACTAGATGATAGCACATATGTTCCAATCATAATACGACGTTTTACTTCCTCCCCAAATCCGGTTGATCTAGTCATTGCATACATTTCGTCAAGCGTCATATTTTCACGTTCTACTCGAAGACCGTATCTAACGCCGTCATATCTAGATAAATTTGAAGAAGCTTCAGCCGGTGCTATTACGTAATAAACAGCAACACCGTATTTAGCATGCGGCAAAGTAATATCAACTATTTCAGCACCGGCATTTTTAAGTAGTTCTATGGTATCCTGCCACATTTTCATAATATCAGGTTCAATAATACTGCCCTCACCAAGGCTAAGAGGTACGCCTATCTTCATATTTTTCATAGAACTTCCGATAGCGGATTGTAGCTCTGGAACTTCTGCTTTAATCGAAGTAGAATCTTTTTCGTCAAACCCCATCATCGCTTCAAGCATAATGCTACTGTCTAAAACGCTTCTAGTAAATATTCCTGCTTGATCAAGGGAGCTAGCAAACGATATCATTCCGTATCTTGAGCAACGACCATATGTCGGTTTAAAACCGACTAAACCCGTAAAGCTTGCAGGTTGACGTACCGAGCCGCCCGTATCGCTACCAAGAGCAGCAGATGCCATAAATCCGCTAACTGCCGCAGCTGAACCGCCTGAAGAACCGCCTGGAACTAAATCAGCATTATCATCATTTGCTTTCCAAGGGCTAATTACATTTCCAAAACAACTAGTGATATTTGCTGAACCCATAGCAAACTCATCCATGTTGGTTTTGCCGAGCATCACACCGCCCTTATCAAAAATATTTTGTGTAACACTTGATTCATAATTAGGTATAAAATTTTTCAGTATATTAGAACATGCCGTAGTTCTAATTCCTTTTGTGCAGAAAAGATCTTTAGCGGCAAACGGGATACCCTCAAGGGTTCTTGCGTTATTTTGAGCATAATTTTGATCGGCTGCTTCAGCCTGTTTTAAAGCTAAGTCAAAAGTTTCGGTAACATAAGCATTTAGGTTTCTATGCTTCTCTATTTGTTTAATATGTGCACCTATTAATTCCGTACTTGTAAAATCTTTATTTTTTAGACCTTTTATACTGTCTGCTACTGTTAGTTTGTTTAGTTCCGTCATAATTATTCAACAACCTTTGGAGTGATAAAATATTTTACTTCTTTAGCCAGCTGAGCACTATTTCCACTTACATTATCAAATAACTCAATTGATAAATCAGAACTTGTAACAGCGTCCTCTCGCATTCTAGCATTCATATTACAAACCGAAGTTAAAGGCTCTATATCTTTGCAATCTATTTCATTTAAAATATCGATCATATCCATAATAGTACTAAGCTGAGTAAAAAATTTTTCTACAGTATCTTCTTCAAATTTTAATCTAGCTAATTTTGCTATTTTCTGTGCTTCTTCTTTTGTTATCATAGTTTTATTATTTTGAGTGGTATAGTCTGATGTTATTCCTGTGAATGCTTGCCTGTGTGTAACGGTATTTCTGTCATCCTGCGACTTGTGAGCTAGATCCTGGATACAGCCTGTGATACAAGGTTCTATAGCCGATTTTATTGCATGACTCCTTTATTTTATTAAGGCAACAAAGCTAATTAGTTATTTTTTCTAAAATTATCTTATTATCAAAACCACCATTAACTTTCTTTTTTTGTTTTTTAATTTTTAATATATCTTTTAGTTTATAGCCATTAATATTACAGATTGTTTCAAGTATTTCTAATATATCGGCAACTTCCCCATATACTCATCTTGTAAAATTTCCTCTACTTCTTCTAGTAGTTTATTTTTTAATAATTCTTTATACTCATATGACTCAGTAATATGAGTAACTGGTATCCTGTCTGATTTTAAGATAATTTCTGGAATTAAATCTCTAACTAATTTTGTCATTTTATTTTGTCAGTATAGATTCAATTTATGTCATTCTCGCTTAGCATTGTTGCATGGATCGATTTTTCTGGATTGCCACGTCGCTTTTCTCCTCGTAAGTGTTGCGTGGATCAATTCCACTGCTGTCATCCCGCGACTTGATTGCGGGATCTAGTTAAAAATAAAATTATTAGTATTTTTTATTGTTTTTATAGACCCTGTGATCAAGCCACAGGGTGACACAGTGGATTTTACCGGTCCACGCAACAATGCCTCCTCGCAATGATGATTTAGTATCCACGCAACAAATCTAAAGCAGGAATGACATAGAAAATCAAACAGTCATTATTTCTTGTTCTTTTTGTTTTATTACCGAGTCAACTTTACTACTATAATCATCGGTTAGCTTTTGTACTTGTTCAGATAAGCTATGATGCTCATCTTTTGCGATAACGTTATCCTTTTCTAGCTTTTTAAGTGCTTCATTGCCATCTCTTCTAATATTACGTAATGAAATTTTAGTATCTTCACCGTATTTATGAGCAAGTTTTACCAGTTCTTTACGTCTTTCTTCAGTTAAAGCCGGTATCGGCAGTCTGATTAATTGACCGTCCGTTGCAGGAGTTAAGCCAAGATTTGCTATCGTAATTCCTTTCTCTACCGATGATACCATAGCTTTATCCCAAACCTGCACGTTAATTGTGCGTGCATCAGGGGTGGATAGAGACGCAACTTGTGAAAGCGGCATTTTACTCCCGTAAGCTTCCACAGTTACGCTATCAAGTAAATTCACTGAAGCTCTACCGGTACGTAGCCCTTTAAGCTCATGATCTAAAACTTTTAGAGCTTTCTCCATCTTTTCTTGTAAGTTTTGCTTTAAATTATCTTTATCCATCTTTATTTATCCATATATTATTAGTACACGAATTGAGACATTGTTATATGTATTAGGAAATGCCCCAGATGTAATTCCCGCGTAGATTGGTTTTTCCGTCATTGCAAGGAAAAACTATAAGTTTTGACGAAGCAATCTAGTAAAAAATTCTGATCTACAGAATTTTTTATTATTTTTTCTAGATTGCCACGCAGCCTACGGCTGCTTGCAATGACGATTTAGTCTCTACGCAACAACACCTATGCGGGCATGACATAAAAATCATACAACAATTCACACTACAATATATTATTCCTCAATTGTCGTATATTCCCCTTTATCTTGTATTACTCTAGCAAAATTTCCCTGTTCTTTTATCGAAAATACCCTTATAGGTAATTTATTTTCTCTTGCAACTGCAATAGCTGCCGTATCCATGACTTGCAGGTTATTAGTTATAACATCTTTATAGCTAATAGTGAAATATTTTTTAGCATCCGGATTTTTTTTAGGGTCGAAATCATATACACCGTCAACCTGAGTTGCTTTTAATAAAATATCGCAATTCATTTCGATTGCGCGAAGTACTGCGGCACTATCGGTTGTACAAAACGGGTTACCCGTACCGCCGGCAAAAATTACTACACGCTTTTTTTCCATATGTCTTTTAGCTTTGCGGCGAATATAAGGTTCGCACACGCTCATCATAGGAATAGCCGATAGAACTCTTGTATAGATATTGAGGCTTTCCATAACGTTTTGTAAAGTTAAAGCATTAATCACCGTTGCAAGCATACCTATATAATCCGCTGAAGCTCGGTCCATACCGACAAGTGCTGCATTAATCCCGCGGTAAATATTTCCACCGCCGACTACAATAGCGACTTCTACTCCTAAATCGATAACTTCTTTAATATCGATGGCAATCTTTTTTATTACGTCATATTCATGCCCAAATTGCTTATCTCCCATTAAAGCTTCCCCTGACACTTTAAGTAAAACTTTTTTATACTTTAGAGCGTTTATATCTGATATCATTTTCTGCTTCAAGTTGTTTTTAATATTTGCTTAATTTTTTTAATCATTATACCTCTTTGTAGGTCGGTAATCGATGATTTATTGAGTACATGCACTAATAACATATTATTATTTATATCAAGTGTTACTGTACCTGGAGTTAGAGTAATCGAATTACCATAAATTATTTCACCTATTTCTTCTAGCCCTTCTGCGTCAACCCATTCAAAAATCGGCTCTATTCCTATCTTTCTTTGCCAAATTATTTTAATAACCGCGAAAGCCGATTTCCATATTTCTAATAATAACCAAGGAAAATATAATATAAATTTAATTTTAGTGAGCATTAACATTTTCGGTTAATTTGATATTTGAAGTAAAAGGTATTAGTAGCATTATAAATACAAATAACAGCCCTATCATATTAAATATATTATTTATTGCAATTACAAAAGCATCATGATTTAATTTGTTTGCTAATAACAAATATGATGCTTTTTCGGGATTTAAAACTTTTCCGCTTAATAATTCAGTATAAGAATCTAGTTGTTCTAATGCCATTATAGAAGTAGACGAGATATTTTCCGATAAATATTGCATAAAGGTTTTAGTATCATTAGTAAGTATAGTACTGATTATTGCAAGCCCTACCGCTCCTCCTAAATTACGAGTAAGATTATAAAGCCCGCTAGCGTTACCTACTCTTTCTTTCGGCATATTGCCAAGAGCTATATTATTAGTCGGTATAAAACAAAACATTAATGAAAGCCCTCTAACAAATTGAGGAAGCACAAATGCAGCAAATTTAGAATCAGGCGTTAGAAAACTATTCAAATGACATCCAAGAGCAAACCCTCCAAGCCCTATAATAAGCATCAGGCGTAAATCTACCCCTAACCCTAACATTCTACCGGCGAGTGGTGCAGATAAAAATTGTGCTCCGCCCGTCACCATCATAGTAGCCCCGATTTGTAATGTATCATATCCGGCAATAGTAAAGAGAAATAGCGGTAATATATATACTGTCCCGTATAATCCGATACCTATAACGAACGAATAAAGGCAACCAAAAGTAAAGTCTTTATAAAGAAATGTTTTTAAGTCTAAAATTGGATTAATAAAGGTTAGTTCTCTAATGATTAATAAAATAAAACCTAAAACTACTGTAATACTTAAGAATAATATTAAATTATCCTCAAGCCAACCTTTTTTGCTTCCTTCTTCTAACACATACTGTAATAAGCCAAGCGTTAAAGGCATTAATAATATACCGAGAAAATCAAAATTTTTCAGTAATTTATAATTTGGTTTATCAAAATCCCCATATAAAAAAACTACCGTGCATACGAAAATACCGGGTATGACGTTTAATAAAAACATAAAATGCCATGATAAAATCTCCGTAATATATCCACCGAGTGTAGGTCCTAAAGTAGGGGCAACAGTTACGACAAGTCCAATTAAGATAGTAACGATAGGACGTTGCGATGCAGGAAAAAGTATAAAAACGGTACTAAAGACCGTCGGTATCATAGCACCGCCAAAAAAGCCTTGTAATGCTCTAAAGATAATCATGGATTCAATATTAGTTGCAAGCGAACATAATACGCTCATAACCGTAAACCCTAAAGCTGCAATAAAATAAGAAATTCTAGTAGTAAGTAACCTTGCTAAAAAGCCGGTAATAGGAATAATGATAACTTCAGCTATTAAGTACGATGTTTGAACCCAAGAAAGTTCATCGCTTGAAGCGGCAAGACCGGCAGCTATTACGGATAATGAGCTAGTGACAATTTGAATATCAAGTACCGACATAAACATGCCGACAACCATACCAAAAAAAGCAAATAATTGCTTTTTAGAAAGAGCAGGCGGTTGTAAATTATCATTTGACATAATTAAATTATACAGTTTAAATTAAATAAAGTTAATAAATGACATATATGTTTAAAATAAAAAATCAGCGTACAACTTATTAATTTTTAATTAAACTATTTATTAAGATATAAGTAGACAAGACATAATATATATATGGTAATCATTTTATTTATATTTAGCAAATAATAAATATGTGATTGATTTATTAAAAATATTTACTATAATATTAATTAACTATAATTGATTTATCAATATGCAAAACCCAGCACAAAAAGTTATATCTTTTTCAGAGCATAAATCTGATATAGAACGCATAAAGAAATCAATAGAAGAGGGGTGGGCGATAGTAAAGCTAGTACCTAATAACGACCGTTTTATCGGACTTTTAGAAAAGATTTCGCATGCTGAAGATGGAACAATCTATATTCCTCCAAGAAAAAAGATAATAGTTAATTAACACAAATAGCGAATTATTACATAATCTGCTATTCAGCTTAAGAGAAGTTGAATATAAAAGGTGACAATTGGCTTTCACTTTTTATATAAAGCTAAGTGTATATATTATTTTTTAACAACAACTTATAATTATTTACAAAATATAATGGAATTACCTAAAAAAGGTAATTTTGTTTTACCCCATGCTTAAAAAGACCTTATTGTCATTTCCGTGTAGCATTGGTGTTGTTGCATGGATTAATTTCACCCTGTCATCCTAGCTCATTTGTAGCGAGATCCAGTTTAAAATACTCAGGTGACCTTGCGGTTAATAAAGTGCATTACCGCAGTTGCTGCAACCTGGCCTATATTTATTGGCTCAGGGAATCACGAATGGCGTCATATTCTCTTGTTACCGTCCTGCTCTAAACGACTGTAAGCACTTAGCAATATCCCGTTATTAGAATTTAAAGTTGGAGTAACGCTCCCCGGCTATTTTATTTTCTATCTTCTGCCCTAAACCAGATAGTGCGTTGTTATTTACAGCATTTACTGCAAGTTCCGTTACTTTCTCTATCGCTATCATCTGCGCCAGCTGTACTCCCGATGCTTTCGCTAGCTCTATGATGGTCTTAAAAAAGTTTCCCACTTCAATCTTTCAAGCATTTTGATAGTTCAATACTCATAGGTCTTATTGGTAAAGGTTTATTTTCTGCTATAGCTTGCTGATGTTCATTGCTTCCCAGCATCTGTAATCTTCATCTTGTCTTTTCATTAAATCAAATTGGGCAAGGTAGGTATTTAGCTTTTCTTGAGCCTTTGTCACTTCTCCATCTTTAGCGTGTAAAAATTCTATTAAATGCGGGACATCTTCTGGCAATAGTCTGATTACACATTTGTATATAAGTTACTATCAATAACCAACCTAAATTATACCCTCTTTAGAATATTTAGGATAATGTATATATTTTTCATCATCCATAAAAACATAATCGAAATATTCTCTAATATTTCTCCAGTATCATATAATGCGCCTAAATGAAAATGATATTGTTGATAATGTTTTAACATTACTTCTAAAAATTCACCTAAATTTTCTAAGGTTATATCTTCTACTGCTTTAAATTCTGCAGAATCAAAGAAATATACATCTATATATTCTTGAAGTGTTTTGCTGATATATGCATCTTCTTCATTTATTTTTGTATACCATAATTTATCTGTCATTGTTTATTTTATTTTGTTATTCTAATAATTTATACCGCTTCAAGGTTTCATTAAAGTTTTTATTACTTTATTTGCATATTTTTGTTGTGATTAGGTTATTTTTTAAAACAGCATCTCTCTCTATTTTGATATGTCCTTACATGAGCTACATTACCACTTGTATTATCAAATATTACAAACTGGTCATTTTTTATATCAATAGCAATAAGTTTTTCAGTATCATTACTTATTTTATAAGCATGTTTTAAAACCGCTTTAGGTTCTTTAGATGCTGGACTTTTTGACCACTTGAATTGAGGGTGATAATAAATGATTAGTATTTTAAGTTATTTTGTTGGATATCGTGGTCAAGCCACGGTATGACACGAATGCGTTTTTCTATACATTTAGTATATCAGGTTCTACTACGCCTATCACAAATAGGGCTATAGTTTTATTTAGAAGATGGTGCCAATGTGGGGATTTGAACCCCAGACCTACGCATTACGAATGCGCCGCTCTACCAGCTGAGCTACATCGGCTGAAATATGATTATATTATGCTGAGATATATGGATTCCTACGAGACATGTTTCGTCATTGCGAGCGACGACTGACAAGGAGCGTGGCAATCCAATAAAAATTTTTAAAATGCTAAAAGACTAGCATCCTTAATTGGACCCCGTGGTCAAGCCACGGGGTGACAATGAAACATCTTTATAAATGCGTCGAAAATCTTAAATGGAAATGCTGCGTATCGTCATATTTCTTTTTCTTAACCGGGAAACCCCAATCCATTCTGATTGGTGCAAAACGTGTTACCCAAATAAAACCGAAACCAATGGAAGCTCTAAGAGATTTATCGTTATAAAAACCGTTTGGAGTTTGATATTGTTTCTTATTTAGGCCTACTCCCCAAACGCTTCCTAAATCCATAAAGACTGTACCGGTTAAATTAAATTCCTCAGGTATAGGTGTTGGGAAATTAAGCTCTGTTGAGAATGTGTAATATCGCTCACCACCAAGTCCTTCGTTAGTGACCTTTTCACGAGGTCCTACACCACCGCTTGCAAAGCCTCTTAAACTATAATCACCTAAATTAAAGCGATCGGAAATTCTAATAATTTTTCCTCCAAGTCCTGCAATATCGCCTCCGGAAGCAGATAATTTTAAAGTAAGCTTGTTATGTATGAAAGATTTATAATATTTACCGTCAACTTCATGCTTTATATATTTGTTATCACCTCCAACGCCGGCAAATTCTTGTGTGCCGCTTACTAAATAACCGTTCTTTGGAACAATTTTATTATCGGTGTGATCATAAGTAATAGTATGTCCTATAGCAGAAGTAATGAATCTTCCCATTTGCTCCTTTAAGAATATTGAGCTTGATGGAGTTGGAGCACTTAAAATATCACGTTTGATTAAATAATCTATTTCGTGACCTAAATCCTCTTTAATTTCATAACCAAGAGAAGTTTTGACTCCTATAGAGTGTAACTTATAGCTTTGATCAGTTGTATTTAATACACTAGCACCGCGTCCGGTATAGTTTCTAAATGCGTTTATGCCAAGTGATAAATCACGATCTAAAAAGTGCGGTGCGGTAATACCACCGTAATAGCTTGTAGTGTTTTTACTTACTTGCACACCGGCATTAAGCAGTTTCCCGGTACCGACTAAATTACGCTCTAAGAAAGAGAAACGTCCGAATAAACCGCCGGCAGTATTATATCCTAAATCAAAACCTATAGAGGAAGTAGATTTTTCATCAACTTCAACGTTAACATCATATTTATCTTTAGCTTTAGTCGAAGCTAAGCTAATTGCTACTTTCTCAAAATAATCTAAATTTCTAAGATTACGCTCACCTTTTTCAATATATGAACGATTAATTATATCACCTTCTTCTATTTTAAATTCTCTTCTTATAACAGGGTCTTCGGTTTTAAGGTTATTAATAATATTAATTTTATTAATATAAACCTTATCGGCTTTTTCAATAATAAATTTAATATCTGCAGTATGATTAGCATTTTTCATTATATCCGGATAAACATTTACCGCAGGGTAACCGTTCGCTGTAAAATATTCTCCGATTTTTTCAGCTATATCATCAACCTTTTTCATATTGAAAACCTTGCCTTGTTTAATATTAACAATTTTATTAAGCGGTGTTATATCTATATTAGTTAATTTATTGTCTATTGTAATATTACCGAAGCTATATTTTTCTCCCTCTTCAATGGAATAGGTAAGGGTGAAATATTCTTTAGTATTATTGAGTTCTGCCGATGCCGAAATTACTCTAAAATCTGCAAAACCTACAGATTGATAAAACTCTCTCAGTAATTCTTTATCATACTCCATTCTATCAGGATCGTAAGTATCGTTACTTTCTAAAAAACGAAACCAACGAGATTCTTTAGTTAAAACAATAGATTTAAGTTCTGAATCACTATAATTTTCATTACCGCTAAAATAAATATATTTAATACCGGTTTTTGGTCCTTCTGCTATATCAAAAATAACCTTAACTCTGTTGTTTTCTAAATTTTCGATTTTAGGTGTTACCGTAGTAGCAAAACGTCCGCTACGTTTATAAATTTCTAATATTTTCTTTACATCTAATTCAATTTTAGCTTGGCTAAGAGATTCACCCGACATTGTGTAAATTTCTTTAGCGAGCATATTAGTTTTGATTTTAGAATTACCGCTAAATACTACACTACTTATAAAAGGCGTTTCAGTAACGTTAACTATTAAATTACCATCATTGGTTATATGCATATTTATATTTCTAAAAAGTGAGGTGGCATATAAACGTTTTATTACCTCATCTTCTTTAGAATTATTATAGGTTTCTCCTACCTTAAGCTTTAAATAGCTCTCAATAGTAGAACGCTCAACCCTATGATTACCTTCGATAGTTATTTTACGAATTACAGAGTCAGCTAATGAAATATGATAATAAAAAATCGTTAATAATAAAATTGTTAACTTACTAATTGATCTGATTGTCACCTAAAACCTTCTTTAAGATTTAATTTAAATTTCTGTGTTTAAACCCAATGTCATCCCGTGACTTGACCACGGTAAAAATAACAAATTAGATACCGCGTTCAAGTCGCGGTATGACAAAGAACTGGATTTCCGCTTTTAGCTAAGAATAATACAAAGTTCTCCTAACTAATGCATTCAAACATAATTAATGTACTCCACTATAGTAGATAATATAAACGAGAGCAAGCAAATCTATAATTTAGGAAAATAAATTTTGTATATCGTTGGAAACAGCAATTATAATAAGAAAAATTATGATTATTGCTCCTAATTGTAACAAAATATTTTTAGTCTTAGGATTTGGTAATTTACCTGTAATTGCTTCATATAATATAAATACTAAATGTCCGCCGTCAAGCACCGGTATAGGTAGTAAGTTAAGTAACCCTAAATTAACGGAAAGCATTGCTATAAATAACAGATACATTTGGGTTCCACCAGCTATAGATTTGCCTGACTCTTTAGCAATAGCTATCGGCCCTCCTATCTCATTGAATGAACGTTTTCCTACAATCATTTGTGATATTGCGTTTAGAGTTAAAGCAGACATATCTATAGTAGTATTAATAGCTTCCCAGAATCCTCCTAAAATTCCTATTTTAGTATGAATAGGTTCATTTTTAGCTATAATACCAATACCGATGCGAGGAGTTTTCTTAACTTGCTTTTCTTCGGGAGGTGATATAATTATTTCTTGAGGCATTATATTAACGATAAATTCCTCACTTTTTCTTTCTATAGTTAAAGTAGAAGAGCTAAAACCGTTAATTAATATCTCTCTCTGCACGTCCCCGAAATCTTTAACAGATTTATCGTTAACCTTAACAATTTTATCTCCTGCTCTTAAGTCTGCTCTCTCTGCCGGTGATGAAGCTACTACATCACCTATTATAGGAGGAATCTCTGTTTTTCCAAAGTAACAATAAAAACCTGCAAATATTATTATGGCAAGTAAATAATTAATTAACGGACCTGCTGCAACGATTAAAAAACGTTCTAAACAAGATTTAGCATCAAAAGCTACTTTTTCGTTAACTTCTTTAGTCTTATCCATAAGGCTGCGATCATAGCCGTAAATCTTGACATAACCGCCAAGCGGTATAAGGCAAATCTTCCACCTAACTCCTTTTTTATCGGTAATGCCTATTAGTGCTTTACCGAAACCTATCGAGAACTCCTCAACTTTTACATTAAAATATCTAGCAATACAATAATGCCCAAATTCATGGATAAATACCAAGATACTAATTGTTATAATAAATCCTATTATAGAGAGCATAAAAATTTTATAAGTTTACTAATAAATTACTTTAAGGTATACCTTGTAAGGTGATAGATATCATTTCGTCGTTGTGAGTGGACGTTGCTCCTTGGTTTCCGATGTCATTCCCGCGAAAGCGGGAATCCACAGAAAAAAATGAAGTAATCCAAATGTATTAGTTTTAAAAACTAATAGTACTTATGTTTTTGAATTTACTGGATTCCCGTTTTCACGGGAATGACATCACGCCATATCACACTCGCAATGACGAAAATTAAATTTTAAATTTCTTTTCTCTATGAGTTCAAATAAAATTAATAAAAAGTCGATTGCACGTATTGCAGCAGTGCAAGCTATTTATCAAAACATATTGCAAAATAACGACGATATGGATGATATCATGCAAAATGTACTTTCTTTTTATCAAAATAATAATTCTATAACAGATTTACCTGAGAATTTAAAAATATCATTAAGTATAAGTCATTTTAAAATGCTGGTAAAGTCAGTATTTGAAAATATTCGTAAACTAGACGAAATTATCGACAATCATTTAACAAATGATAAAGATCCTGCACATATGCCGATCTTACTCCGAGCTTTATTGCGTGTTAGTATATGTGAGCTATTATTTTGCCCTACTACGCCTGCTAAAGTAGTAATCAACGAATATACGGACATAGCAAATGATATGTTAAATGAGCATGAAATTGGTTTTGTTAATTCTGTATTAGATAAAATAGCAAAAGAGCATATTCGTTTAATTTGAAAAATTGGCTACAAGTACTGTGGTACTCAAGTATTATTAACGGCTTTCGTGCTTCGTCTTGTGGATTCCTTGCTCTTTTCCAGATTAAACTTCGTCTACTTATTCTTCATTTATTTATAAGTATAAAAGATTTTATGACAAATAATTTAAGCGGTTATAGAAATAAATTCGTTAGAGTTAAGACTTCTAAAAAACGCACCGTCTCTTCTAGTAATTGGCTTAGACGCCAATTAAATGATCCGTATGTTGCAAAAGCACGTATAGACGGCTTTAGGTCGAGAGCTGCATATAAACTACTTGAAATTCATGAAAAATTTAAACTTTTTACTCCTAACATGAAAATTGTTGATCTAGGAGCAGCTCCTGGGGGATGGAGTCAAGTAGCTTCCAAGCTTATTAAAGCTTCGGATAATAACCTAAATAATAAAATAATCTCTATTGATATGTTAGAAATTGAACATGTTGCTGGAGTTGAATTTTTTCAAAAGGACTTTTTTGAAGCAGATACGGAAGAATTAATTATTCAGGCTTTAGACGGTAGAGCTGATATAGTAATGAGTGATATGGCATCAAATACCATAGGTCATAAAGCTACAGACCATATAAGAACCTTACTTTTATGTGAGCAAGCTTTTGAATTTGCTTTAAAAGTACTAAAACCCTCCGGTCATTTTATTGCTAAAATTTTTCGTGGTGGTGCAGAAAATGAATTATTACATAAAGTAAAGCGTGAATTTAAAACAGTGAAACATTTTAAACCTTCATCCAGCCGCAGTGAATCTACGGAAATCTATTTAGTTGCTCTAAATAAGAAATAATGAATATGAAAGGCGAAAGGTGATTTCTGCCTATAAATTTATTTTTTTATTTAACATATTAGAGGATATAGATGATAATTACTTATATCTCCTGTTGTTTGGACTTCCTGAGCATATTCTTGACTGCAGCTTTGAAAATTATTATATATCCCCACTAAATCAGCTCCGGTTTCAGTTTCAACTATTTGATTATATAAATTATTTTTTAAATTTAGAGTATTTGTAGCATATTTTGGTGTTGCTGCTTCCCAATCATCTATGGTTAAAGTAATATTCTGTTTCAAATCAGAAAAATTAACAAGTCCATGTTTACTAATTCCGGCTATGATTTCCTCAAAGCCTTCAAATATTCCATTAATTCCTAGATATTTTGTAACTTTTTGTTTGGCAAAATGATATAAATATGATGCCCATTCTTCTGATGGTGATAGTGTTGTTTTTTTACCAGGAAGTACCATTGTTGTTTGTCCAAAATGCTTATTAGTAATATTAATAAGATTATGTTTTGCATTATATATCTTAGAATGGGTAGCTAGCTCTTTTATTGGAGTTGTTACTTGTCCGGTAAATAAATTTTTTTCTATGCCTCTTTCAATTATCGGTTTTGAGCCAGGGCTGTCAAAAGTTGTAGATTTATTAAAATGTAGGTTGCGAGAATGTATTTCTACTAAGGTTAAATCTGCAATTATTGCTCCAAGTGAATGACCGCTAGTATTAAAACTATATTCTGTGGCTTTACTTAAGCCGCCTAATTTGTTAATTATTTCATTAACAAAATCCTGAAGTGGAGTTAGTTTAGTAGGTAAATAGTGCAGAGCGATAAGCAAGTCGTCTAATAAATCATATGTATTGAATTTTGTGCCGGCACTAGCAATATGAACTTCTTTAGTGTCTTTATTTATAAATGCGACGGCTTTATAAGCATATTTAGCAGTGTTGATATTATCACATGAAGCAGTCAGTATTTCCCAGCCGCTATCTGTTAATTGTTCATTGACCTTTGATGCTTTTAGCTTATAAATATTTAAATCATCTGTTTTATATGCGAGGTCTAAACCTATATAAGCAAGCTTTTTAGTGCTAATATGTTTAGAATTTTTGTACGTATGCATATCTACCTCTTTTTGATCAATATTATCATAAAATATGGTTTTTCTAAAAAATGTCAAGTCAAATATTAATCTATAGATATTAATCTATAGATATTAATCTATTATTAAAAAAGGCTTGATATTTGATTACTTTTGTTATATAGTGCATTTACAACCATGAAATATGGTGAATTAAATTAGGAGATAAACTATGTTGACATTATTAATACAAAACTTATTCAGAGCTAATAAACCGATTACTTACTTATCTTTAATAGAAAAAGCAAAAGCAGATTATAGTTTTTATGCAAAATTAGCATCAGGAAGCTTTTTTGTAGGAGTAAGTAGTTTTTTTTCATCTAGTAGTTGGTTAAGCAAAATACCTTTAATAACAGGGGGTGTTTTTGGTACTAGTTATGGGGCAAAAGGCATTATGGAGAGTAATGAACAAGTAAAGCTTTTTACTCAAGCTCATGAAGCAACTAGAGTGGAAGAGTATTTGGCTACTTCGGTGTTAGGAAGTTTTGTATACGGTACTGCTACAGATAAAAACGGTATAGATAAATTTACCGGTAGATATATTGAAGGAACAAACGCTAAGATAATATCTAATGCAATAACTCGCGTACCAACCTTAAGTTTAACGCGAGACGGCGTTGGTTACAAACATAATGGTGGCTATGAAATAGTAGAATCAACAGATCGTGCGTTATATCAGGCAATACCTGGCGTGCAAGGACAATATACAAATAAATTAGTTCTAGATACTAGTATTTTGCCTTTACATGCTTGTATTATTCAGCAGCTAATACAAAATGGCTATTCAAGTGAAGATATTGAAAAAGCTTTAAGTTTAGGAACTGTTGCAAAGAGAGAAAGTTACAAAAATGAGCAATTAGCAGAATACAAGCCAGGTTTGACAAGTAAGTTATGGTATGGTACAGAAAAAGCTATGCAAAATAAAGTAGTAGAACTTTCAAAAGAAATACAGAAATATGCTGCAATAAATGAAGCTTATGAAGAATTATTTAATTATCATACTTCCAGTACTAGTGAAGAACAAGGAGAGCAGTTTTATAGCCTTGATTATAATACTCTTAATGATGATCAAACTCAAATCTTAGGAGATGCGGGAGATGAAGGATATATATCTGATATGGCCTAGTAACTAAATACAAAACTTTCTAAAGAGTAAGGTTACAGATCTATAACCTTACTCTTTTTTATTTAATAACCTCTTTAGCTCTCCTTTCGAAAGCGATAATCATTTTTTCGGTTGCTTTGGTAAAATAAGTGCCGATTAATTTATCCAGTATTACGGATTTCATTTTAAAATCAATAAAGAATTTTAATGCAGTTCCTGCCGTGCATGGAACAAATTGCCAAGTACTTTTTAAATATTCAAAAGGTCCTGAAATAGCTACCGTATTAATCAAATATATTCCATCATCTGTTATTTTGCTTGTAACTCGTGAGTTATATTTTTCTGAAAAGCCTTTTAACTGAATTACTAATTCAGCAATAACCTCTTGATTATTTTCTGAAATAATTCTAGAAGCAGAACACCAAGGCAAGAATTTAGGATAAGATTTTACATCCCAGACCAAATCAAACAATTCTTGCGGTTTATAGGGTAAAATTTTAGTGTGTTGAAGGCAAGGCATTAGAAATCTGTGACTTTACCTTTATGCTGCCAGTCCCCGTATCTTGTCGGTTCTAGACCTTTAACACCACCAATTTCTTTTTCCTTTGGTAAATTTTCTTTGTCTGATATATTATTAGATATCTTTACAAACTTCGCTTCTAGAGGTAATTTAGACGTCGATCCGGTACTCACATCCTCACGTATGTCCATATACGCTGTAGTGCTGCGTTCCGTGTCTCCTGTACATTCCTCTCTATAAGCTGGTTTGGAAAGATGTCTATTATCTTTTTTATCGTCCATAGTACTAAATATATGAAATATAACCGTATTTATATTAATAGTCGTTTAGCTGAAAATAGCAAGCTAGAATTAGCAAGTGATCATGTTCATTATGTCAAAACGGTGCTACGTCTTAAAGTAAATGATGGCTTACGTCTCTTTAACGGTACGGATGGAGAATTTCTAGCACAAATTAACGATATAGGTAAAAATAACCTATCGGTTAGACTTAAAGAACAGTTAAAAAAGCCTTATACAGAATCTACGTTAACTCTTGCTGTTGCTATAATAAAGCAAGATAAATTAATGCTTGCAATAAATATGGCTACGCAACTCGGTATAACTAAAATTATTCCGTTAATTACTAGGTGGTGTCAATTTAGATCGGTAAATATCGAACGTTTAACGAAATGTGTTATTGAGGCCACAGAGCAATCAGAACGTCTTACTCCCCCGATAATTGAAAAAGCTATCACAATACAAGATTACCTAAAAAAGAATAATAATTTGATGTTATATGCTAATGAACATGAAAAAGAAGGAAATTCTATATTACGAATTTCATCATCACTTAGTAATAGTGATATAACTATTATTGTAGGACCGGAGGGAGGCTTTACTAATGATGAGCTGGAACTTCTTGCCTCATATAAGAATACAAAATCTATAAGTTTAGGAAGTAATATATTACGTGCTGAAACAGCAGCAATAACTGCTATAGCACAAGTGAGGTTGTTAGGGAGTCATTGCGAGGAAATTGCATAGCAATTGACGAAGCAATCTCAGGAGTTTGTTATGATTTCATGAGATTGCCACGCAGCCTATGGCTGCTCGCAATGACGAAAAGGTAGAGTTACTTCGCCTTTTCTATTCCGGGTTTACAAAATAGTTTACCTAAACAAAGGAAAGAATATACACCACAAAAGCCTATTATGATATAAAGTATTGTAACAATAATTGGAAATAAGCCAAATAAAAGTGTGACTAAATTAAAATTAAATAATCCGACTAAGCCCCAATTTATAGCACCTATAGAAGATAATAAATGTACAGTAGTAATAAGTGGATTATTAGAAGTAGTTATTAACATAGTTAAGCTCCTTTTAGTTAAACGTAAAAGACCTTGTTGTGTGGCTCATACCTCTGTCATCCCACAACTTGATAGCGGGGTCCAGTTAAAATACTAAAATGACACTAGTATTATGGGTTACATTTTTGGATCCCGTGGCGAGGCCTCGGGATGACACTATATGCGTTTTCCGAGCCATGCAACAAAACTAACGTAAAATAATCATTTCTCATTTTGAGCTATATGTCTACTAAATTTTAGTATTCTATAATTTATTAATCCTTCTTAAAAGTGTGATATATTACAGGTATAACAAAAATTGTAAATATAGTACCGATGCTTAATCCTCCAACTATTACAAAGCCTATAGAATTACGAGCAGCAGCACTGGCCCCGTCTGCAAAAACTAGAGGTAAAGCTCCGACTACGGCAGCAAGAGTAGTCATAAGAATTGGACGCAAGCGAAGTTTTGAGGATTCTATTATAGCTTCTTGAACCTTTACTCCTGTTGCTCTTAGCTGATTAGCAAATTCTACTATCATAATAGAATTCTTAGTAATTAATCCAATTAAAGTAATAAGTCCGATATTACTATACATATTAAGGCTATTACCGGCAAGCCAGAGAGCAAGTACACCACCGGTTATTGAGAAAGGTACGGCGAGTAATATTAATAAAGGGTCAGTAAAGCTTTCAAATTGAGCTGCAAGCACTAAATAGATAAATATAAGAGCAAACACAAATGTTATAAGCATATTACTGTCTGCCTCTCTCATTTGTTTAATTTCTCCGATATATTCAATTATAGTATTACTAGGATCAAGTAACTTAGCGGCTATTTTATTGATTTCATTAATTGCATCATCAATTTTCCTGTCAGGAGCAAGATCGGAAGAAATAGTAACGGATTTTGAATTATTATAATGACTATATGATTTTACTGATATTTTTTCCGTAATATTGGCTATCGATTCAAGCGGTAACATATTATTATTTTTTGCTCTGATTAAAATTTTACTAAAATCGCTAATATCTTTTCGATCTTTTTGATTAAATTGTAATATAACGTCATATAAATCATTACTCATTCTAAAATGCCCGATTTGTTGACCTGCAAGTAAATATTGTACCGTTTTGCCTATATTTGCCAAATCCATTCCGTATAAATAAGCCTTATCACGGTTGACTGTTATACTTATAGTTGGCATTGCCGATTGTAAATTTCTATTGACGTTTAAGAAAATAGGATTTGTTTTCATTATATCAATAAATTGTTGTGATATTTTATCTAGATCATCATATTCAAGGTTCGTTTGAATAGTAAACTCGATAGGGCTACTTGCATTCCCGCTAACCATTGAACGTGGATCCATAGCGTAAATCGACATGCCCGGTATTTCAGAAAACTGCTTATTTAACATATTCTTAATAGTTTCTTGGGAACAAGAACGCTCACCCCAATTTTTTAGAGGAATGAATCCAAAAACGTTATCGCTACCGCCTGCACCTATTACCATCAGATAACCTAATATATCTTTATAATTAGCAAGGATTTTTTCGGTTTCTTTCACTACTTTAGTAGAAGATTCTAAATTAGAACCTTCAGGACCTTTAAGAGAAACTTGTAAGAACCCATCATCTTCTTGGGGTACGAAAATTTTTTGAGTAAATTTAAAACTAATAATCAGCACTATAAATGATGATGCAATAATGATGACAAATTGCTTTTTATGGTCTAAAGTTAGCTTTAGATAGTAAATATATTTATTTTGAATAAATTGTAGAATGTCGTTAAACTTTACTAAGAATTTCGGTAAGTCCGTATTATGTTTTGTAACCATACGACTTGACATCATAGGAGTTAAAGTTAAAGCAACAAATCCTGAGAACAAAACACAAAATGCTAAAGTCCAAGCAAATTCAATAAATAATTTCCCGATAAAACCCTCTATAAAACCCACGGGTAAAAATACGGCAGCAAGCGTAATAGTCATAGCAATGATTGCAAAGCCGATTTCTTTAGAAGCAAGCATAGCCGCTTCCATGGGTTTATGCCCCATTTCATTATATCTAAAAATGTTTTCAAGCATAACTATCGCATCATCGACCACTAAACCTATAGCAAGTATCATAGCAAGGAGCGTAAATATATTAATAGAAAACCCAAAAGCATACATTACGCTAAAAGTACCGATCAACGATACCGGAATCGTTACAAACGGAATTAAGGTAATTTTAGCAGAAGCAAGAAATAAATAAGTGACTAAAACTACTAATATTAAAGCTTCAAAAATTGTTTGAAATACTGCATAAATTGATGCTTTTACAGGTGTTGCTCCATCATATGCGATACCTATGCTTATTCCTTTGGGCATTTTAATTCTTTCTAGTGCTTTAGTTACTTCATGTGATAAATCTATGACGTTAGCTTTTGATTCTTTTATAAGACCAAGGGCAATAGAGCTTTTGCCGTTATATCTAAAAATTATGTCCTCATCGGGAGAAGTTAAAGATATTTTTGCTATATCTCGTAATTTTATGATACCTCCGTTTTGTACTTTTAGAATAATATTACCGAATTCTTCCGGTGTAGATAAAGAACCTTCAAGAGTTACTATAAAATTATTGCTTTTTGTTTTAATCGTACCTGCGGGATAATCTTTATTTTGCTCTTTTATTGCGGATTCAATCTCCAATAAAGAAATTTTATGTTGATATAATTTTTTAGAATCGGGTTCTATTCTCATTATATATTCCCGACCGCCGTAAATTTGTGACTGTCCTACGCTTTCAAGTTTATCTAACGGTGTTTGTAGATTATCTTCGACGATCTTTGTTAATTCTAAATCGCTATATTGATCACTTTCAATGCTTATGAAGAGGCTTGGGAAACTATCGGCATTAAGTTTTGTAACTGATGGGGCTTTCATATCTTGCGGGAACATATAAGTGATATCCGATATTTTGGCGCGGACATCGTTTAGTGCTACTTCAATATCGGTAGATAATAGAAACGATAAAGTAATACTACTTTCGCCGGTAGAACTTTGAGAAGTTATATAATCTAAATTTTTAACCGTCTTTAAAGCTTTTTCTATACGTGTTGTTATTTCTTGTTCCATATATAAGGCATCGGCACCTGCATAATGAGCTGCGACATTTATAATAGGAACTGAAATATCCGGAGTACCTCTAATTTGTAGTTTGGTAAAAAAAATTGCTCCAAGAGCTACGATAACCAAATTCAAAACTGTAGCAAAGACAGGGCGTTTAATACAAATTTTAGACAATAACATTGGATTTAATATATTTTTGAAATTTTATTCTAAATTAATGTGCATAGTGAATTATTACATAATCTGCTATTCGGTTAGAAATATTCTATATAAAAGGTGAAAGACGGTTTCCACTTTTTATGTAAATTAAGTATATATTGTTTTTTATTAAAAAACTTATAATTTTTTATAGAGTAGAAAATTAGTTTTTGTAATTTACTACTGACAATAAATTAGGGTTTTAACGATAAATTTTCACTTTAATTACTTGATGAAGATAGTTTTAACAGTATTACTGATGTAAAATGGCTACATTTTTCTATAAATTAATATAATAACGTATATATTTTAAATTTTGTAAATAACTGGCATTTGCAGTATGTGGGTAGTTTGTTATAATTAACTCACATAAAAAATATATTGATGTATATTATTGCCAGTTGTATATATTTTTTTATAAAAACATCAATACATATTAACCTATCAAAGGAGAATTGATTTTATTATGAGTACACATAACAAAAAAGAACCAAAAAAAATGAATAAAACCGAATTTATAGCATTTATGACCGACCATGGTCATAATCATAAAAATGCTGCACATAAAACATTAACAAAAGCTGAAGCCGAGAAAGCACTTAATTTAGTTCTTGATAGTGTGATTAGTGCTATAAAGAGCCACCACAATATTAATATAACAGGTTTCGGTTCATTTGAAATACATCATAGAAAAGCACGTGAGGGTCGTAACCCAAAAACCGGAGCAAAAATGAAAATAGATGCTTACAATCAACCTACTTTTAGAGCCGGAAGAAAAATGAAAGAAGCTTGTAATTAAAAGAAGTAACGTATTTACAGTACTAATAATTTCCGAACCCCGTTACACGCTTGCGGGGTGACACTAGAAAAACCAGCTCATACAATAATTCTCTGCAAAAGCCGGAATGATATAGAATACTTCTTAAGTACAATTCATAATGATATTACAACCATTGATAATTGAACGCCTAGAGTTTAACTTAAAACATAATAAGCTATACAATAGTTGGCTTATCGAAGCCGAAAATATAGAGCAAGCTTTAAAAGATTTAGAAGAGTTTATATATATTAAGCTTTTTAAGAATAGCATTCCTCTTGAAAATAATCCTGATTATCATTTCATCGCTAGGGAAACTTCAGCTACATCTAATGCTAAAAATATTTCTATTGAACAAATAAGAAAATTACAAGACTTCTTAAGTAAAACTTCTGCAATTTCAGGTTATAAAGTTGCAATAATTTATTCGGCAGAGCTTATGAATTTGAATGCAGCGAATTCATGCTTAAAAATGCTTGAAGATGCACCAAAGAATAGTTACATTTTTTTAATTACTTCAAGAGCTGCAAGTATTATTTCTACAATTAGATCAAGATGTTTTAAAATTAATGTTAGATCATCTATCCATCATACTAAAAACGAATTATATTCCGAGTTTATTCAGTCGATAGCAGATAACAAAACGTTAGATTTTATTAATCGCTTTAATACTAAAGACCGAGAATTATGGCTAGATTTTATTGATAATTTATTATTATTAATGAATAGAATCCTTAAAAAATCTGCCAACGTTAATATTGAACTTCTAGATTTGGAAAATAAGATTTTTAATAAACTATCAAATAGACACCCTTCATATTTACTGCAAAAATTTATCGACATAAAAAAGTTAATATATAATACCATTGATTATGATTTGGACTTAAAAACAAGTTATATATTAGTGGTGAATGAGTTTTCTAGTAATTAACACGATATCACTACGTTCCTTTCTATGTTATCCATAAAACAACAAAATATATTGAGATACTCCTTTTTTTAAAAAAATAGTTAATAGATATTCAAGATAGAAAGCGGCTTCCCTCTAGAATATAAATTTAATTTATGTTTTATTTTGACTATTGTTCATTTACTCGTAGTATATGTTAGGTTTTAGGAACTTTATAAATTAAATTATTTGCATGTTTAAAACTTTAACACAAAATTTAACGAAGATTTTTGATAAGCTAGTTAGCTCAGGTATTTTGACGGAAGCCCAAATAGATGCTGCTATGCGGGATATAAGAGTGGCTCTTTTAGAGTCAGATGTTGCATTACCGGTGATAAAAGATTTTATAGCGGAAGTTAAACAGAAAGCTTTAGGGCAGGAGGTTATTAAGTCTGTTTCACCTGGACAGATGATAATTAAAATTATCCATGAAGAGATGATCAATCTCTTAGCTTCAAGTAAAAGTGAGACAAAGCTAAATTTAAATTCAAAGCCGCCTGTAAATTTCCTAATGGTAGGGCTGCAAGGGAGTGGTAAAACTACGGCGAGTAGTAAGCTTGCTTTACGGCTTAGAAATCAAAATAAGAAAGTTTTACTTGTTTCTTTGGATACTTACAGACCGGCCGCACAAGAGCAACTCGCTATACTTGCAAACTCAGTACAGATTAATTCATTACCTATTGTGCAAGGTGAGAAACCCCTCGATATTGTCAAAAGAGCTATTGCCGAGGCTAAAATTTCTGCTTATGATGTCGTAATTTATGATACGGCAGGTCGTACACACATTGATAAAGCGATGATGGAGGAAGCGCTTGCAATAAAAAAGATAGTGGAGCCTACAGAAACTTTGTTGGTAATCGACAGTATGACAGGGCAGGATGCAGTAGTTACGGCAAGTAGTTTTAATGAAAAGTTAGCAATTTCAGGATTAATTTTATCTAGAATTGATGGCGATTCCAAGGGTGGTGCAGCACTCAGTGTAAAATATATTACTAAAAAGCCGATTAAATTTTTAAGTAGCGGTGAAAACCTAAGTGATTTAGAAGAATTCGATGCTGAACGTTTAGCTTCTCGAATACTGGATATGGGTGATATTATCTCTTTTGTTGAAAAAGCAGCTAGTATTGTTGATAGAGAAGAAGCCGAAAAAACGGAAGCTAAATTAAAAAAGGGTAAGTTTGATTTAAATGATTATCTTCAGCAAATGAGAAGTATAAAAAAAATGGGAGGTTTTGGAAGTATACTTAGTATGTTACCGGGTAGCGGTAAAATTATGGATCAAATAGATCAATCAAAATTAAATAGTAAAATAATTGAACATCAAGAAGCAATTATTTTATCTATGACGCCAAAAGAACGTAAAAATCCCGATATAATTAATGCTTCTCGTAGGAAACGTATAGCTGTTGGAGCAGGAACTACGGTACAAAAGGTAAATATTTTGCTAAAGCAATATAAACAAATAAACGAGATAATGAAAAAAGCCAGTAAAATGAATCCTAAAAATCTATTACGTAGCGGAATTGGAAAATTGTTTTCTTGAATTTATATTATATCTACATTATGTCATTCCTGCGAAGCGGAAATCCAGTCAAGCATATAAAAACAAGTGTTTGTATGGTTATTTTATCAAGTATGTAACTTCTGTAGCAATATTGAAGTTATTTTTCTGGATTCCCGCCTACGCGGGAATGACATCGAGTAGGTTTTCCGATCCATGCAACAATGCCGACTTGATTACGGGATCCAGTTAAAAATACTAAAATTATATGGATCCTGTGGTCAAGCCACGGGGTGACCTTTTCCTTAAGTTGACACCCATGTGTCTTCGCAGGAATGACATCGACGGTTTTTTTAAACTATCCAGTAGTATAATCAGTAACACATATTGACCTAGTATGAAATTTAATTAATTTTTAATTTCAAAGTATTTGCAAAAAATGTATAAATATTGATCAAATAATTGGCACTATCTTTTAAATCACTACCACTACCATGCCCACTATCTACTCTTCCTAGAAAGTAAGTTTTAGTATGCGGGTTTTTCTCAAGCACATACTCAAAAATTCTTCCATGTCATGGGTGTACACGCTGCTCTAATACTGAATCTGTAATTAAACACAGCTTGGTATTTTTGCGTTAAAGATAAATTCTCTAGCGGTGCATATTTTTTGATATGTACTAAATCTTCTACTTTGGATCACCATATTCTGTACCCCATGAATGTCCTGCTCCGAATTCTTTATATCGTATCAAGTATCGGCACTTCATATGCTATAGCTCCAAATAAATCAGGACGCTGTGTCATTGCAACACTTACTAGCAATCCGCCGTTACTTCCTCCTTTAATTCCTAAATACTCAGGGCTAGTAATATTTTGCTTTATTAAATCCTCTGCTACTGCAATAAAATCATTCAAGCCGGTTTGACGTTTTATTCCTTGAGTCGCCTTATGCCACTCAGGACCAAACTCTCCGCCACCTTTAATATTAGCAAGAACACTAACCCCGCCATGTTTTAACCCATACTTCATTTTCCATGCGAGAGAAATATGGAGAGTTGATTACTTGAAAACCGCTGTATGCTTCAAGTAATGTTGGATTCTTACAATCTTTGTACCTTTTTTATAGACAATAAAATATGGTATTTTAACTCCATCCGAGCTTGTAGCTTCCTTTTGATCTACAGCATAATTTTTGCTATCAAACGGATATAAAGGCTTTCTAATAACTTTTAATTCATGAGTTTTATCCCATAAATAGATAGTGGGAGGAACTATAGAATTTTCTATAGTAATTAATGCATCTTCTTCCTCATCATCAGACAACATATCAAAAATTGTATTTTCATAAGACAGTAAAGTTACCGGTTTTGTCCATTCATGATTTTCTAATGTAAATGTTACTACTTTTGAAATAACATTCTCATAGCTAGTTAAAAATACCGTATCTTTAGTCATTCCTACAAAATACAATATTTCCCTCTCTGTTGGGGTAAATAATATTTTTAAGTTAGCTTTATCGCTATCTTCTTTTAGAAGATCAGCGTAGTGTATGGCAACAAGTGAACCTGCTTTATATTACTATCTTGAAATTGCCCATCGGAACGCAGTAGCCAAAAAATAACATATTCTTTAAAAGAACCTTCAGGTATTGCATCTGATGGCATATTTATTTTTTGTAATTTTAAGCTCTCATCTTTAGTATCTATAATATAATTATCGTAATTATAAAAAGCCTTATCTGCAGATATAAATATTAAAGATGAAGAAATATTATCGGTAAAAGCTTACTTGTATAATTCTTTGGTATTTCAAATAGTTTTTTGGCTTTCTCTATAGGTTCTCCTCGCTTCCATATGTAGAGCAAGCTAGGATATAAAGAGTCAGTCACTTCCTCTTGATGCAAAACTGGATAAATATAATAGTATCTTGATCAACCCAAGTAGGGACAGTAAATTTACCTTCTAGTAATTTCCCGCTAATTGTTTTTGGCTCAAAACCATTTTTTACAAAATCTTTTGCTCTAAATCCCATGCTCTAAAAAACATCTCATCCTTACCGCCAAATGACATGGTCATTAAGAAACGATTAGGATTTTGAAAACAATCACTCCCACCTCGATACATTACTTTTTTACCGAGTTTTTTGGATAATTTATCAAAATCGATTAGAACTTCCCAAGTTGGTTTATCTTTCGAGTAATTCTCAACCAATGTCCTACTCCATAAACCTTGCGGGTTTTTATAATCCATCCAAAAATTATACACGTAACCTTTACGTATAGCACCAAAAGGAGTTTTTCTTTGATCATAGCAAACAGACTCTATTTCTTTCTTAACTACCTTATAAGTAGGCATAGATTGGCAAGCCTTTGCTGTTTTATCAGTATGCTCTTTTGCCCATTTTAGAGCTTCAGCTGTTTCTAGAAATTTAGTGTCTTTTGGGTTATATATTTGTTCATTATTACTTCCCATAGCTTGAACACAAAAAATTATAAAATAGTGGGTAATTTTTTTTCATTATTTTAATAATATCTATTAAATTAAAAGCTTTATTTAAAGTTTTCTTTGAATTAGAATAGTGTTTTTTCATTCACCTTGAATAACATCAAAGAAAATGCTAGGTTTTGTGGACATTGCTAATTGATTTGCTATTTTGAGGTCTTTTTTAGCGAAAATTAATAAGATTTTTGTAGAAATAGTTATTCATTTTTCAAAAAAATCTTATAATTTGTAGCAAAAAATAACCAAAATTAAATCTTTTTAGCAATGTCCACAAAACCTAAGTTAGCACTAGCAAAAATACAAAATATGAGAGTTATGGCTAATAAGTTAAGTATTTATATTCATTGGCCTTTTTGTTTGTCCAAATGTCCGTATTGTGATTTTAATTCTCATGTAGTAAGTACTATAGATCATAATCAGTGGCTTAAATCTTATGAAACTGAAAGTGAATATTTTAAGGATATTATTCAAAATAAATATATAAAATCTATTTTTTTTGGGGGCGGTACTCCCTCTTTAATGAATCCTGTAATAGTTGAAGGAATAATAAATAAAATCAGTAATCTAGCAATTATTGATAATCAAACCGAGATAACTCTAGAAACTAATCCCACATCATTTGAAACTGAAAAATTTAAAGCATTCAAAGCCGCCGGAATTAATCGTGTTTCAATAGGAGTGCAATCCTTAAAAGAGGACGATTTAAAAAAATTAGGTAGAACTCATGATTGTATGCAGGCCATTAAAACAATTGAGGCGGCAAATACGATTTTTCTACGAGTGTCATTTGATTTAATATATGCACGTAGCGGTCAGACATTAAAAGATTGGCAAGAAGAATTAAAACAAGCTATGCAGCTCGCTACCTCACATATTTCTCTTTATCAATTGACTATCGAAAAAGGTACGCCGTGTTATAAATTATTTAAGGAGGGTAATCTGATTTTGCCGCATTCAGATGCGGCAGCTGAAATGTATGAATGGACGAATCATTATCTAGAATCTAAAAAGTATTTTAGATATGAAATATCCAATTATGCTATGATAGGGTATGAATGTTTGCATAATTTAACTTATTGGAATTATAATAGCTATTTAGGTATAGGTCCCGGAGCTCATAGTAGAATCATTGAATCCTCAAGTTCGGTATCGGCAATTATGATGTGGCATAAACCTGAAAAATGGTTAGATTCGGTTAAAACAAAAAATGTTGGTATTCAAACTAATACTAAGTTAACACATCAAGAGATTAGTGAAGAAGTGCTAATGATGGGTTTACGCCTTAGCAAAGGTATAAATATTTCTACATTAGAGCAGAAATTAAACACGAAATTAGAGAATATTTTAGATATGAATAATCTTAAGCATTATCAAGCGTTAGACTTAATTAGACTAGATGAAAATATCTATCTTACCGACAAAGGTTTAATGCTGTATAGCTACATAGTACCTAGATTGATTATATGAAAATTATTCAAGTAATTTTAAAGTTTATAATTATTTTTATTATTTCGTCTATTCATGTTATGGAATGTAAACTTGAGTTTAAAAAAGATATATGTGAATGGTGTTGAGTATGATCAAAAAGTCAAAAATCCAATTACACCGATAGCAAATGCTATTAAAGCAGATAATATTGATGAAGTAAAAAAATATTAGATGAGGGATATGGAGTAAATCAACCATACTTGGGCTGGACTCCTTGAGATTATGCTATATCGAATAATAATATAAAAATTGCCGATTTTTTATTAAAGTGTGGTGCACCTATGAATTTAATCCATATAAATATAGGATTTATGAAGCCGGAAATTGCCGAACTTTTAATTAATCAGGGAATGAGTCCTAATTTAAGATATGAAGACGGTATTACCGGAATGATGCTAGTCGCAGAAAGAAATAATCTTGATTTAATAAAGCTTTTGCTTAAGTTAGGTGTTAATCCTAATGTTCAAAATTCTAAAACCGGAATGACTTCCCTTATTATGCATCATCATATCTTAATGTTGAACCTACTCGTATTTTATTAGAATATGGAGCGGATCAAAAAATTAAAGATTGTAAAGGGAAAAGAGCTTTAGATTGGATAGCGGTGGAACTTTACATGCTTCTGACGTAGTATACTATACTGCTTTATTTGTTGCTCCATTTAAAACTAAACTGAAAATTATAAAAGCAAGAAATAGCATAAAGACTCAAAACAAAGAAAAGTAATAAAAAAGTTTCTTAATTCTTACCGTTAAATTTTTGTAGCGTTTCTATTTATACTTCACAAGTTAGGATAAAAACCTATCTTAATTTTCTGCCTTATGTTCTGTTTCTGTCATTGCAAGAAAATTGCATAGCAATTGACGAAGTAAGGAAGAGAAAAAATTCTGATTTACAGAATTTTTTTATTATTTTTTGGGGAGTGCCATGCAGTCTACGACTGCGATGTTGTTAGCCCGATTAAGATATCTTGGTAGCTCAATTGATTTAATATATCTTTAAGGCTAATATATACTATAGGTAGATTCTCATGTCCTTTATGTACAATCCCCCAAATTAAATAGTCAACTATAGGAGATAAGTTATCACTCTTCTTGGTCATTTGGACGGTATGCAGCATTTACATGCCAATCTCAATCATTATACGGCGATTGAGCGCTATGTTCATTATGCGAATTACGTCTTGGTGCTACTGCTCTAATAATATTCTTATCTTTTTTATATAATACAGGCAAACTACCAATTATTCCTATTACTCCATACATATGACAAATTAATTCTTCTATTCCGCTAATCCGTACCTCACCGTCATAGGGAGTCATTATATTATAATTTTTTTGATCGATATTTTTTATATGTATAATTTCTGTATTATTATTTACGACATCTTTAATTTCTTTTGTAGCTACTAAATATAAATCTTTGTTTTCTTTCAATCAGCTAGTTAATCTAATTTTATTGTTTAAATTTTCTAATGTTGCTATACAAGTGTTTTCATCTAAAATTTTCCTCCAAACATCATAGCATGCATTATTATAGTCAATATTAGTATCTTCAATGATGAAATAATCCCCTTCTTCAAAAATATTCTAAAATACCTATGGTATTAATATGAGCATCTTCTATTCAAAGTATAGGATGTACTATTTCAGATATTTTTTCTTTTGGGAATATTGCCTCTACTTTATTAGAATCACCTTGTAAAAATTCTATTCTATTATCTTCTTTTTGATAACTATATTTTAATTTCGCTTTTCCTTGGATTCCCGCTTTCGCGGGAATGACATAAAACGCATTTTTCAATTCAGACAACAATGCTTATAGTTGTTCGCAATGACAATGTCTGGTCTTAGTTAGCAATATCATTAAGATAAATATACTTCCTTATCTAAAGTATCTTCGCTGTTATCTATAATCATAGTAATTG
Source organism: Rickettsia sp. Tenjiku01 (assembly GCF_001653015.1). Lineage (NCBI taxonomy): Bacteria > Pseudomonadati > Pseudomonadota > Alphaproteobacteria > Rickettsiales > Rickettsiaceae > Rickettsia > Rickettsia sp. Tenjiku01. Next base: position 2,234 of record NZ_BCMR01000017.1, on the reverse strand, counting down.
TTGCATCACCGGTAATATTGATAGTAGTACGTAGCATATCAAGTATTCGGTCAATACCAGCAATAATTGCTACTCCCTCTATAGGTAAGTGAACCGAAGAAAGAACCATAGGAAGCATTATCAAAGAGGCACCGGGAATACCGGCACCACCGATAGATCCAAGTGTTGAGGTGAGAATAATGACTAAATAGTCGTGAGGAGCAAGCGTTACTCCCATCATCTGAGCAAAAAATATGGTGGTAAGAGATAAATTTATAGCAAAGCCGTCCATATTAATTGACGCACCTATCGGAAGTACGAACGAAGTACTAGACTCTGAAATGCCAAGCTTTGCACGACAAACTTGCATAGTAGTTGCAAGAGTTGCCTTACTGCTTGAAGTAGAAAAAGCAAGTATCTGATACTCAAAACTTTTCTTATAAAAAGGTATAGGTGAAACACGACAGAATACACATATAAGTAAGCCAAAAACTAAATATTGGAATGTCATCGCCACAACTACTGCTACAACAAGTTTCGATAAACTAATCATTACCTCAACTCCCTGCATGCCTACAATCCAGGCTGTTAAAGCAAAAGCACCGTAAGGGGATAATTGAATAACAAACGATATCATTTTTAATATTAATTTTGACATTACATGAATTAAATCAGTAATAGGTTCACCGATAGATTTCATTTTGTTTAAGGTAATTCCAACAAAAATAGCAAAAAATACAACTTGTAAGACATCACCGTTTGCAAAAGCCCCAACAGCATTATCAGGGACGATATTTACAAAAAAATCAATTATATTAAATGAAGTTCTGCTTGTCGTTTCTGAAGAGGTGAAATCTATATGTACGCCTACTCCTGGCTTTAATACTAAGGCAACAGTGAGTCCAAAAACCGTGGCAAAAAAAGTAGTACCTAAAAAAGCGGCTACCGCTTTCATTCCTACTCTACCAAGGGCAGAATTATCATTCATACTAGTGATACCGGAAACCAAACTGAAGAAAATTAAAGGGGTAATGATCATTTTTATCAAACGTAAGAAAATGTCACCGATAGGTTTAATATAATTAACATATTGTGGTAAGTATATACCAAACATAATACCTAAGATTAACCCTAAGGTAACTTTTTGCCATAATTTCATAATTTATTTACTTAATTTTTAAATTTGCTCAACTATAAATTTATTGATTATTTTGGTTAATCCATTCTAAGTACTTTTGAAAGCCATAGTCAATATTTATTTTTATTATTTGTGGTAATTCATAATTATGAATTTCAAGGAGTTTATTTTCAATTTCATTATAATGAGAAGATTTTGTTTTAATTACAAGTCTATATTCAGTTTCTAAAGTTACTCTACCATTCCATCTAAAGTAACTTTTGACATCGTCAATTTGAATGCAGGCAGTAAGATTTAATTCTAACAAAACAGATGCTATTTTCTCGGCAATTTGCAAATCATTAGTAGTAGTTAAAATTAAACAGCAATCTTGCATGCCTAAACCTCAACAAAACAATTCGGTGTTTCATATAGTTTGAGGCTAGTTACGAAGAAGTTTTGACTTACGAAAAGTTTAGGAAAAATGTCATTCTTTAAATGCGTCGCTATATTTTCTGCAGTCGGGTTATTTTGCATGTAATATATTTTTTGACCGGTACAATTTTCTATTTGCTGCCCCATTTCCTTATCGTCTTGATGTAGGATTAAGCTATGATCAAAATTTTCATCAATCCATTTTTTAGCTAAATCCTTAATTAAACCAAAATCGATTACCATACCAAGTTTATCGGTTTTGTTTGCGGCTATAGTGATCTCAAGAACATAGCGATGACCGTGCAGGAATTGACATTTATTTTGATGTTCTATAATTCTATGTCCTGCATCGAACTCAATACGACGAGTACATTTTATCATTATTATATACTTCCTTTCTTTGAATGATTTTACTTTTTTTTCAAAGAGTAAAAACGGGACCACGTCATTGTGAGGAAAATTACGAAGTAATTGACGAAGCAATCTCAGGAGTTTGGTTATTATTTCATGAGATTGCCATGCAGCCTACGGCTGCTCGCAATGACAATTTTTTACAAATTTAACAATAACTTTTCAGGATTCTCAATAAGCTGCTTAATTTTTACCAAGAACGATACTCCTTCTTTCCCGTCAATTATACGATGATCGTAAGATAAAGCTATATACATCATCGGACGTATTTCAATTTTACCGTCTATCAATA
>NZ_BCMR01000016.1:0-14621 GCF_001653015.1 Rickettsia sp. Tenjiku01 | reverse complement strand
GGAATTTAAAGGAAACACGGAACGCAGAACCGCAGCGTATATAGACATACGTGAGGATGCGAGTACCGGATTGACGTACAAATTACCCCTAGCAGTAGAGTGGCCGAAGAAGTTTAAGGTTAGTGAGCAGGAAATAGGCTATATCAAACAAGCAATGCCAAGCTTGTTAGTTAGAAGTGAAACATTACTAGAACTAACACGCCTTGCTCAAATTTATCTAGTAGATTCGCCTATCATCTACAGCCAAGATTCAAAAGAAATTATAGAAAATTGCGATAAGAATTTAATCAAACAAATTATAGAAAACTTAAGCGAACTTGAGCAGTTTGATAAGGAATCCGTACAGAATAAATTTAAAGAAATAGCCGCAGCAAACGACTTAAAGCTGAATGACATTATGAAACCGGTAAGAGCTTTAATAACAGGTATGACTGCATCACCTAGCGTATTTGAGATTGCAGAAATTTTAGGAAAAGAAAATATTTTAAAAAGGTTAAAAATTATATGAAAGATTGTATAAAAAAAATTGCTTTTATTTTTAGTGGATTATTTATAATAACCGGCACTTTTGTTTTGTATAGCATAGAAAACGTCAACGCATCAACAGCACCAAAAAAGTACGGAGCTTGGACTTTAAATTGTACTCTTAATAATGAGAAAAAACAACTTTGCTTCTTATCACAACAAATTAATAATCTAGAGAAAGATAAAGAAAAGGAAATATTAGCCATTTATCACATAGGTTATTTCAATGGGGCACAAGAAGAACAGGAATTAAAAATAATAGAAATAGTCCCGTCAAATGTTCAAATTCCGGCAGGTACAGTTATTAATAGCGGTGACAAACGAATAGCAGCCGGAAAATACGTAAATTGTACAGTAAACGGCTGTCAGGCTTTAGCTATTATTACAAAAGATGATCTAGACATGATTTTATCAAACGATAATTATATAGGACTAATTACCGCAGACGGCAAACAAGCTAAAATTTCATTTATAAAAGACGGCTTAAAGGAAGGCCTAAAAGCTTTAAGTAGATAGTAACGCAAAAATTTAAGCATTGTTGCGTGGATACTAAACCGTCATTGCGAGCAACTGAAAGGAGCGTGGCAATCTCAAGATTTTGGTCCGAGATTGCTTTGTCAAAATTTTCAATTTTTCCTCGCAATGACGACTTGGGTATCCACACAACAAAGCTTTGAGTCGCTTAGCGCATAACCACTCGCTACTAAGTTGCTTTAAAGCTTAATTAAGCATCGTGATGATGGTGTCCATGTCCAGGCCCTTCACCGCCTAAACTTGCTTCATATTCAAGAATCCATGATTGATGCAATGCCATGCCAGTCAGCGACTATCCATCTCTCTAAAAGAACGCGAAATCCCGCTTCTCTTTCCAGAAGCATTATTGCGTGATCCGTAGAAGCAGGTAATGGATGGCTCCACAATGGTTTTTCTTGGCTTATATTTTCAAGAAATGTCTTAAGCTCACTAAAAGTTAGTCTTTGAGAAAAAGCATTAGGATGATCACAGTGATCGCAGTATATCAAACTTGTCACCGACTTTTACTTTATGAACATGATGGTACTTGCTTCTATCTCTCCAATCAAATGTTTTGTCAGATGAAAATTGTCACATTTCTGCATTAGTATAATTAACAGAATCTCTCTCATCTTCTTTTCCACCGCTAAGAAGATGTCCCTCTTTAATTGTCGGTGCACTTAGAGTATCATCAGGAAAGTCAACATCGCCAGGAAAGGATTTTTTCCTCCTTCCATCTCATTTTTCTGTGAGCTATCCTTTAACAACTTTAATTCTTCGCAAACTCAAGCCATTGTCTTCGGTAAGGTTACTGCCCCATGATATGGGGTAACACCTAAGACATACGAAAATTTTTTATCGTACTCTGCTTTATTAGGAGCTATTTAATGTAATGTAACTGTGTAAAAAAATCACAAAAATATAATCCTATTTAAAAATCAAGATATAGTTTAACTTGTGCTTAACCATTGATTATCGATAAATTAAAAAAAATATCATGTTTTTCTAAAATCTTATTAATTTTCTTATAAAAATATTTTATACTAATTGTATGCATATACTCCTTTTAAAAGAAGTTTAAATAATTAGTAGGTTTATGGAAGATATTGATATTTGGCAGAAAAAATTTGAGGTTTGTGATTATAGTAAAAAATTAATTGATCGAATTAAATATTTGAATACTATAGTAGACTCACTTATATATAACAGAAATTGAAAAAGGTCTTTATTATATAAATATCATGCTTCTCAAATACGTCAATCAGGGGAGCCTTATTATTCTCATCCTATAGAAGTTGCAATCATGCTTGCAGATTTTACAGCTCTTGAAGTTCCTAAACTTTACAAGTCATATATAAATGTTGCCCTTCTTCATGATACTATAGAGGATACAATAATTACACATGCTGATATTAGCAAAATTTTTGATAAGAATATTGCCGATAGCGTAGAACGTTTAACAAGAATTAAGCCGTACGGTAAAATTAGCTCCGGTGAAATGTTAAATTTACTAATCCAAGAACAAGATATGATATCGCACTTATTAAAGTATTGGATCGCCTACATAATTTACAAACTATAAATGCTAAATCTACGGACAAGGCTTTAGAAACAGTAAAAGAAACTATAGAAAGCTTCTTACTCATAGCAAAAGAAATATTTCAAAAAGTCGGTTTATGCAATTTCTTTTTTAAACTTCAAAATAATACAAAATAAAAAAAATAAATTAAATTTGTGTCCAAGATAGAAGCCGTCTTTTATCTTGGAGATTCATTATTTCAAGCTTCTTCCTAAAGGAGTAGGTATATACTTTAGAAAAAAAGAAGTGTATATCAGCTAAAAACTATTTTTATATTTCCAGTGTGCAGCTTCACCGTTCTCTGCATGATAATGCATCTTATGATCACGTATTGATATTGGATGTTTGATCCTACCTATTATTTGAGCAGCAATATCATGTTTAGATAAATTATGATTTAACTGTTTAATACCCTTTGAAGCAAAACTACCTCTTTAATTTATACTAATTCAGTTAATAGTGTTATACTTACGAATAACTAAACACCAATTAAAGCAATAAACTTAATGAAGTTCTACTAATATTTCTAATTAATTTGCTATTTTTAGTAAATATTAATAAAATCCAGCTTTAGTTGATATTAATAGGAAAAATTAAGCTTGTGGCGAGCTTCGCACTACCATACCCTATTATTTTATCTTTTATCCTTTAGATTGCTTTTAGAACCTAATTTTTTAAATTAAGCGAATATATACATTGATAGATTAACCTTGCCTATAACTGCAACAAGAAATCTATTTTAATAATTAAAGCGTAAAACCACTTAAAACCTTTTGATCATCCTATATAAGGCTGTTAACAAAATAACTTTAATTGATAATTAAAGAGATTTTTACAGTAATAAATATCCCTATTTCAAAAAAATCTTATAATTTGCAGTTCAAAAGAATTTAATGAGCTTTAAAATTATTTTGTTAACAGTCTCATAGGATCAATACCAAAGGTTGAGCTACTATAATTAATTAAAAAATATTTGCAGTCATTTATTGAAATAATTACAAGAAATTCTATATTTTATTTTTTGAGGAAGAGTTTTATTAAAGAGTTTATTTTCAAATTAAGCAAAGAATCGCTTTAAAACCCATTTGTTGCATAAATCAGTTTTTCAGTGTCCTAACTGCGACTTAATAATTTGTACAGCACGTTGTTAAAATCGTCATTGCGGAGCAGGCATTGCCTACGTGGACTAGTTGCTCAATTGTCATCCTGCGAGCTTGTAGCAGGATCCAGTTTAAAATGCTAATATTATTAGTATTTTTTTCTGGATACCATGGTTAAGCCACGATATGACATTGAACAGGTTTTGCGGTCCACGCAACAATGCCTCCTTACAATGAGGGGCACGAGCAATACAACAACACGGGTTTATTAGATCTATTGCATAACCTATCTTATAGAGATATAGACTTAGAAATCCATACCGCCCATGCCTCCCATACCGCCACGCATTGGCATTGGCTCTGCCTTATCAGAAGGTTCGTCAACAATTAAAGTTTCCGTGGTAATAATTAACGAAGCAACGGAAGCAGCATCTTGAAGTGCAGTACGCACTACTTTAGCCGGATCAATAATTCCTGCTTTAATCATATCAACATATTGCATATCTTGAGCATTAAAGCCATAATTTTTATCCTTATGTTCTAGTAATTTACCAACTACTACGCCACCGTTTTCACCAGCATTTTCAACAATCTGTTTTAACGGATCCTTTAAAGCTTCTATTACTATTTCAATACCTGCTTGTTGATCCTTATTCTCTACTTTAAGCTTTGTTAAAGGTTGTGATGCATGAAGTAATGTTACACCGCCACCGGCAACAACACCTTCCTCAACTGCCGCTCTTGTAGCAGCAAGTGCATCTTCAACACGATCTTTACGCTCTTTCACTTCAACTTCCGTAGCACCGCCAACCTTTAATACGGCAACACCGCCGGAAAGTTTAGCTAAACGCTCTTGTAGTTTTTCTTTATCATAATCAGAAGTAGTTTCAGCTATTTGAGATTTAATTTGTAATACTCTATCTTCAATATTTTTCTTATCACCATTACCGTCAACAATTACGGTATTTTCTTTAGAAATTGTTACTCTTTTTGCTGTCCCTAGACTCTTAATACTCACATTTTCAAGCTTCATACCTAAATCTTCAGTAATAAGCTCACCTTTAGTTAGGATAGCAATATCTTCCATCATTGCTTTTCTTCTATCGCCAAAACCGGGAGCTTTTACTGCCGCAACTTTTAAACCACCACGTAATCTATTGACTACAAGCGTTGCAAGAGCTTCGCCCTCAACATCCTCAGCAATAATTAATAGCGGGCGTTGTGATTGTACTACAGCCTCAAGTATAGGTAACATCGGTTGTAAATTTGATAATTTTTTCTCAAATAGTAAGATGAAAGGATTTTCAAGCTCAGCAACCATTTTCTCGGAATTCGTTACAAAATACGGTGATAGATAACCTCTATCAAACATCATACCTTTAACTACTTCAACATCGAAGCTAAAATTCTTTGCTTCTTCAACGGTTATCACACCTTCTTTACCGACTTCCTCCATTGCCTTAGCAATTTTCTCACCGATTTCCTTATCACCGTTTGAAGAGATAGTACCGACTTGTGCGATTTCCTCTTGGCTATTGATTTTTTTACTGGATTTTTTAATTTCTTCTACTACTGCGTTTACCGCTAAATCCATACCACGCTTTAAATCCATAGGATTATAACCGGCAGCTACTAGCTTATTACCCTCACGAGCCAAAGCTCTAGCAAGTACTGTAGCTGTAGTAGTACCATCACCGGCTACTTCTGCAGCTTTTGTAGCAGCTGATTTTAATAGCTGAGCTCCCGCATTTCTAATTTTATCTTTTAACTCGATCGATTTTGCAACCGTCACACCATCTTTTGTAATTTTCGGTGAACCAAATGATTGCTCTATAAGTACATTTCTGCCTTTTGGACCTAAAGTAACTTTTACTGCATCTGCAAGTATATCAATGCCTTCTAACATTTGCTCACGAGCTTTTGAGCCGTGTTTAATAAGTTTTGTTGCCATATTTAATTTCTCCTTAAAAACAAATAATTAATTAATAATACCAAATACGTCGCTTTCTTTCATAACGATCAGTTTTGTGCCTTTAATTTCAATTTCGGTGCCTGCCCATTTACCGTATAAAACTTTATCGCCTACTTTTAGCTCTAAAGGATGAATTTCGCCTTTTTTATTACGAATACCATTACCTACGGCTACTATTTCACCTTGCATCGGCTTTTCTTTTACAGTATCCGGAATAATAATTCCACCTTTAGTTTTTTCTTCTTGTTCGATAGGCTTTATTGCAATTCTATCATGTAATGGTTTAAAAGACATTTTAACCTCCAATTATTAAATAATGTACATACTATATATATTTTATTTTTGTTAGTTCAAGGGGCAAGAATAAAATTTTTTTATTAGAGGTCTATTCTTTCTCAAAATCCTCTAAACTAGTGCCGTGTTTAGTTTTACTCCATTTCAAATTCAAAGGGCAGAAAATTATTTCAAATACTGCTTTATATGAAGCTACAGTATGTAATATAAAATAACTAGCCCATAAGCTCAAAGCTACTATATCCTGAAATTTTACCGCTTTTTAAAGAATTTTTTAATATATACAGAGCTGTACCATATAGATATAAAAGCGAAAAAATACTATTAATAAGCCATAAATAATTAATTATAGAATTTTTAAACAATAGAAAATATTATAAAGGGTAAACTCCAAAAATTATCAGTAGATAAGCCGATGAAAATATAAATTGTTATTACTTGCAATAAAGTAAACTTTTGGCATTTATCTTTTTGTGCTTTAAATACCAAAAATGTTTGCACAAAGCCTTGAATCCAATGTGATCTTTGATTTAGCCAATTACCTAAACTATTCTGAGCTTCTTCTAGAGTATAGGAATCACGAATAGCTACTTTATAGTTCTGTGAGTAAATTCTTATACCAAGCTCGGCATCTTCTGTTATATTATAAGAATCCCATCCGCCAAGCTTATTTAATATATCCGTTTTAAAACGATTACTAGTACCCCCAAGAGGTGTAGGAAGTTTTAGCAAACTTAATCCTTTCAAGATATATTCAAACCATAAACTATATTCTATATTAAACATTTTTGAGAATAGGTTAAAATATTCTCATTTTTATTATAAAAATTAAGCTTAACTTGAAGACAAGTATATTCTAGAGGTAAGTTTTTAAACATTGCTAGAGCTTTAAGTAGCTGTTCAGGTTTATCTTCAGCATCATATACTACTAGATACTCGCCACGTGAATATTCTAGAGCATAATTAAGGGCTTTCGGCTTTTAGTCCTTGGTAGATTTTTCGGAACAGATATAACATGAAAATAAGACGGTAAATTATATAACACTATTTCTTTAATCATTAGATAATCGTCATCTTCGATAATAATTTTAACGCCTAGCTTATCTTTTGGATAATTAATTAATGAAATATTTTTAATTATTGACCTTAACTTACTTAATTCTTTATATAACGGTACTAAAACTGTATAAACCGGTAAAGCTGTCTCCTCATTTTGAAAAATTTCCACCGAATGATTTTTAGTACTACTTGTTTTGTGAAGCGATTCCACCTCTGTCATCCCGCGACTTGATCGCGGAATCCAGTTAAAAATACTAATATTAGTATTTTTAATTATTTTCTGGATAACGTGGTCAAACCACGGTATGACACCAAATACGCTTTTCAATCCATGCAACCCTTACCGAAGGCGCTTCTCTTACTACTGCCCTTATACATAACAGAGATTTTAAAATATTTTGCAAACAATAGCTTATATTATTAGCAACATGAAATAAAACCGGCAGATAAATCAATGTGGCTATAAACACGACGAAAAATATTATTATTTTATTGGTATAATTAATATTCTTAGCAATAATCGGTCCGACTTTAAATTCAAGAGCATATTTTGCTTTGATACTAGTGAAATAGGCGAATTTTTTTTCTAATAATTTATAAAAATAATATTTCTTGATCAGCATTATAGATCTAAAAATATTATTATTACTAAACAATATTTTTAGAGCAGTTATTGTATTACCATGAACATCGTCATATATACAATAACCATTCACTACATAGGCTTGTATATAAGAATAATTATAAATTATAATATAAGAAATATTGCTTATTAGCGCAATATTCTATTTTCATATAATATATCAATCATTATCTCATTATCGATAATTGCTTCTTCGATCATAGCTTTTAAACTAGTAGCTTGTTTTTTACCTAATAAGTTTTTATCTCTGATTATCTGTAATATTATATCTTCATTTATACATCTAACCATGCTGAAAAATTTATACCTGATATTTTATATTTCTTAATTTGAAAGACTGCGATCCCAAAAATGACCGATTTGAGCAGTTAACAAGTTTCTATTCTCTTTACCAAAATTAATTATCTTTGCAATTCCTAACTGCTCATAAACTGAACTATCATATACATAGCCGTAATTTTGCCGAGTATGGTATTTTGTAAAACTTGTAAGCATTATGCCGTTTTTAAATTTAATCCCTTCACAAGTAGAAAAATTATAATACATCTTCTTAGAACCAATATTAATTGAATGTCCAAAGCTAAATATATTTAAAATAATAACAGGACGGATATTTTTAGACATTCCCATTAGTAAAGATATCTCGCCTAAAAAATCTTCTTTAAGTTTTTTACTCTTACTCATTAAAATTTTAGGCTGAGCCGCAATAACAAAATCTTTATCTTCAAATAGCTTCAATTTATAGTAAATAGAAGCATCCGTGCTTATGTTTTTTTTATTCAAAACTTTATCTTCTGTGTACAAAAAATGTACTCCAATATTTTGATTATCGGTAATTTCTACAGTACTACTTACAAATTGCTCATATTGTGATCAGAGGATCATTCTACTAATAAGGCAGACAATAATATAATCTTAATACCATAGCTGCTTAAATTTAAAAAATACACTATAATAGCAATTATAAATTGAGTAAAGAGCTAGGTTAAAAATTTTTAATTGAAGTAGTATATGGCATATTGTAGGAATGATTTTATAACTTAAAATTCATTCAAAGAGGAAAATATGAACGATCCAAAATATAGAACTATTACTTTTACCAAAGAAAGTAGAACAGCAAATATTAATATATCCCCCAATAAAATAACAATTGGAGCTAATCAGCGTGTTACGTTTGAAAGCCTAGACAATGTTGCGGAATTAATCTTAGGACCACACACATAGTAGTGTTACAGTAACAGATCTTAATCATAAGGTATTTATAAATAATACCAATCGAGATAAGATAATTATATTATCAGGTGAACATATTGCTTTTGATGATAATCCATACGCTTAATAAATACGTTCTTCTCGTGGAAGATTGGTTGCGTGAATACATGCACCGTCATTGCGAGGAGCAAAGCGATGCGGCAATCCAGAGCAATAATAAAAAAATGCTATAAATTAGCATTTTTTGCAATGACGGGAACACTGATCCACTTAGCAAATTTTAAGACCCAAGCAGTACCTGATTTTGTAGTTTAAATAATTCCGCAGCTCCGCCTTTAGCAAGTTTTAACATTGCTAAAAACTGCTCTTCGGAAAAAGGATTTTTCTCTGCCGTGCCTTGTACTTCGATTAAATTACCGTTACCTGCAAACACAAAATTACTATCCACGTCCGCATCACTATCTTCTAAATAATCCAAATCTAGTATCGCCTCACCTTTATATATACCGCAAGAAATAGCTGCAATTTGACTAATTAACGGGTTCACCTTTAAAACTCTCTTTTTCATCAAGGACCTAATAGCTAGGTGCAATGCTATGTAGCTCCCTGTTATTGCTGCAGTTCTAGTACCGCCGTCAGCATTAATAACATCACAATCTATGATAATTTGCCTCTCGCCGAGTTTCCTCACATCAATTACACATCGCATCGCCCTACCTATTAAACGCTGTATCTCTTGTGTTCTTCCGCCTTGTTTCCCAAGTGCCGCTTCTCTTTTAATACGCTGTGATGTAGAACCGGGAAGCATACCGTACTCGGCAGTAATCCAGCCTTGATTTTGTCCCCTCAAGAATGGCGGTACGGTAGTTTCACAAGTAGCACTACACATGACATGTGTATTACCGATTTTAATAAGACATGAACCTTCCGCATTAATAAGCGGGGATAATTCTAATGAAATAGGACGTAATTGGTTGCTTTTTCTTCCTGACTGTCTCATAATACAATTTGTACTCCATAAGTAAAAATAAATAGTAAAGTTTAATTTGGAAAAGAGTAAGGCGTTTCATATTTTTTGACCGCAGCGTACATACTAGTACGTGAGGATAAAAAAATACGAAACAACGACGCCAATTTTTCAAATTAAACGAGTATACCATTGAAAAAATTTTTATTATATCTATATATATCTCAAAAAAGAACATAAATATAAAGTAAATAATATGATAGACGATAATATAGAAAATAATGAACAAACAATAAATGATATTGCTGAAGAGATAGTTGAAACGGCAAATCCAGAGATAACAGCGTTAAAAGCTGAGATTGAAGAGCTAAAAGATAAGCTAATAAGAACTACTGCTGAAATAGACAATACAAGAAAGCGTTTAGAAAAAGCACGTGACGAAGCAAAAGATTATGCAATTGCTACATTTGCTAAAGAACTACTCAATGTTAGTGATAATCTTTCAAGAGCATTAGCACATAAACCGGCAAATTCTGATGTAGAAGTCACAAATATTATTGCAGGCGTTCAGATGACTAAAGACGAGCTAGACAAAGTCTTTCATAAACATCATATTGAAGAAATAAAGCCGGAAATAGGATCAATGTTCGACTATAATTTACATAATGCAATTGCGCAGATAGAACATCCTGATCATGCACCGAATAGTATTATTACTTTAATGCAATCAGGATATAAAATTAGAGATAGACTACTTCGTCCTGCTACCGTACAAGTAGTTAAAAAACCTTAATACTCGATCAACTTCAAAAATTGGCGTCGCCGTTTTACAAGAGCTTCAATTCTCACGTATTAAGTATACGCTGTGATCTTCACCTTGTGAACTCCTAGCTCTTTTTGAAGTTGATCTTCGTATAGAAAATGAGGAAAATAATAATGAATAGAACCGTTATATTGTGGCTAGTTTTTTTAGGGCTTTTTATCAGCGGTTTTATGCTAATTTCAGACGCAGTAAAACCATTTTTTATCGCATTTATAATATCTTACTTACTACAACCTGCTATAGGTTTTATCGCATCAAAATTTGAAATATCAAATAAATTTGCATCAAGCATAATTTATCTGATATTTTTGAGCATATTTTTCTTAAGCTTAACTATTTTAGTGCCGATACTTTATGGACAAATTTTTACTTTTATAAATAATATTCCAAAATATAACAATTATTTACAGACAGAAATATTACCGCCTATAATGGTAAAAATTTATTCGATAGAACCTGATATTGCCGATAAAATCAAGAATTCTTTAAGCAATTTTATAAAAAGTATATTTACTATACTTGGCAGTATTGCTAATAATTTTTGGCGTTATACTATTATAACTATTAACATATTTGTTTTATTTTTACTTATACCTATAATATTATTCTATTTCCTACGTGATTGGGCTAAAATTATTGCAAACATGAAATCATTATTACCTATAAAAACCCGACCGAAAATCCTTGAAATATTATCGGCAATTAATAATCTGTTATCTGCTTACATAAGAGGACAGCTAAATATTTGCTTATTATTATCTACTTATTATAGTATTGCATTTACCGTAATAGGTATTGATCTCGCTCTTTTACTTGGCATTTTAACAGGATTTTTAGTTATTATTCCTTTCCTTGGTACTTTTATATCGTTTCTTTTAACTCTAATTATCGGCTATTTAACTTTTGGTGTAACTACTAAATTACTCTATATAATGATAATTTATCTAGTTGGAAATATTTGCGAGTCTTATATTTTCACCCCTAAAATTATCGGTGATAAAATAGGGTTGCATCCTCTTTGGATTATATTCTCAATTTTTGCCTGCGGCAGTTTATTTGGAATTATTGGAATATTTTTTGCTATACCGATTGCAGGGATTACAAAAATTTTACTTTTGAATCTAATTAAATTTTATAAATCTAGCAAATTCTATCGAATAGACGACTAAAAAATTCTTATAACAGTGCAGCAATATATATTTAGTTTTACTACTTCTAATAAATATCATCCTGATGAATTTATTGTTTCTAGTTCTAACGATCAAGCTTATAATATTATAAAAAATTGGCAGTGCGGCTTTGGCGTTAACCCTTATAAATTTACTTTATTAATTAAAGGACCTTCTTCGTCAGGCAAAACTTATTTAACCAAAATATGGCAAAATTTAAGCAATGCCTATATTATTAAAGATATTTTTTTTAATGAAGAAATTTCAGAAAAATATAATGCTTTCATCATTGAAGATATTGAAAACTGGCAAGAGCCGACATTACTTCATATATTTAATATTATTAACGAAAAACAAAAATATCTTTTACTTACCACATCTGATAAAAGCAGAAATTTTACTTTACCCGATTTATCTTCACGTATTAAATCAGTACTTAGTATTCTATTAAACTCACCTGACGATGAATTAATCAAAATTCTAATATTTAAGCATTTTGCTATTTCTTCGGTAACAATATCCCGACAAATAATAGATTTTCTTTTAGTAAATTTGCCTAGGGAATATTCGAAAATTATAGAAATATTAGACAATATTAACTATTTTGCTTTAATTGCCAAAAGAAAAATAACAACTTCATTAGTCAAAGAAGTTTTAAATAAGTATAATCATAAAACATTGTAACTTTTGCCTTGACTTGAAATCTTCTCAATATAACCTTTCTATAAATTAACTTTTTAGAAAAAATTGTGTTGGGATACGAAAAAAAACAAAAAAGTTTAAACAGAGAACAAAAACAGACTATAGGCATAGGCTTACTATCTATAGGTACTTTTTGAGAATATTTTGATCTTATGCTATATGTTGGCAGTACTAATTGATGAGCTTTTCTTTCCGCAATATGATACTCACGTTAATCGACTTCTTGCAGTTTTTTCTTTTTGTTCTACTTTTATTTTTAGACCCTTAGGAGCTTTATTATTTGGCTGATAATATAGGTCGGAAATCCACAGTCATTATTACCACTATTTTAATGTCATTTTCTTGCATCGTTATGGTTAATCTTCCTACTTATGCTTCAGTAGGTGCTAGTGCCACCTGCATAGTAACAATATGCCGTATAGTGCAAGGTATGTCATCCATGGGAGCAAGAGTAGGAGCAGAGTTATATTTAATGGAATCTGTTGGAGTTCCTAAACGCTTTCCTGCCGTAGCATTTGTAGGGGTGTGTACTAGCTTAGGATTAACTGTGGCCCTTGGCGTAGAAACCTTAGTTACATCCTATGACTTTAATTAGCGTATCGCATTTTGGGTAGGTGCAGGAATTGCATTAATAGGTAGTGCTGCTAGGACTACTTTGCGAGAAACACCGGATTTTGTGGATGCTAAGCGTAGAATACAAGAAACGCTAAAAGATAGTAATATAATTGATGTAGCAAAGATAAAAAATAATCCTGTATGGCAGGAAAAAATTAATAAGAAGACGGCAATTTATTATTTTTTAATACAACTAGCACAACCAGTATGGTTTTTTTGCTTATATTCATTGTAGTAATATACTTAAAGATTCGTTACACTATACCACTGAAGCAGTAATACATCAAAATTTCATTATTTCTATAGTATTTTTTGTAGCACTAGCACTTACGTGTTTATGCTATAAATCTCATCCACTAAAAATTTTAAAAACGCAATTAGTAATATTTTTAACTTTTCTTCTATCTAATCCATTAATATTAGATAATATAACGCAAGGTTAGCAAAGTCGCTTAATTCCACTAATTGTAGTGACTTTTTCTCCAAGTGCATCCCCGGCAATTCCAATATTTTATAAAAGTTTTCCGGTTTTAAAACGATTTACCTATGCTAGCTTTATATATGCTTATTCAAGAGCCGCTATGTATGTAATTAGTTCTTTTGGGCTTGTTTATTTAACAGAACGTTTAATAATTTAGGATTGTTGATGATAGTAATTCCTATTATTATAGGGTATAGCCTCGGTATATCACCTTTTAAAAAGCTAGAAGTTGAAGCAGGAAATTATTATTGAATATAAAAGGCGCAATGCGGCTTGCACCTTTTATATAAATTAAATTAGTTATATACTTTATCTTCTTCAGCTAATTCGGTTTTAATTCTTTCAAGCAGAGCAAAAACCTTACAATATTCTTCAAGCTTTGCGTTTATTTTTTGCAGCTCATCTAAAGTACTATTAAAATCTTCTTGTATTAAATAGGTTTCTACAATTTGATTCTGCTCTAATGTTTTAAGCATAATATCTTGTAACAATTTATTATAGTGATTTTCTATAGGTGTATTTGACATAATGATTAATAAATAACTTTGTATTTTAATTAATATATGAATTTTTTAATAATACAATCACTTTTAGTTAGTTTATGTTATTATCTCTTTGCTCTATTAACACTAATTCATGATAAAGATTTACCTTAAATTTGCATTTTAAGTAATTTAATTATAGATAACTATTAACAAATTTTAATAATTATCTATAATGCACCCTAAAACAGATTAAAGGCATACAAATGGAGCGAATAGAATGGCAAGACCTATAGAAGACGAAAATAAATATGCCACACTCACTAGAAAAGGATTTAGATATTGTAAAGGCATCATCCAATAATATAGACACAGTACCTAAAAAGCAGCCTCCAATATTTAGAAGTATGGATGATATAGAAGTTATACAAAGGAGTAACTTGGAGCGTATAATTTCTCAAGAAAACATATAAATCATCTTTACT
>NZ_BCMR01000015.1:0-31555 GCF_001653015.1 Rickettsia sp. Tenjiku01 | reverse complement strand
GGAATTTAAAGGAAACACTTCACTGCGAACCACAGCGTATACACTAATACGTGAGGATGAAGGGTTAGGATCGACGTATCAATTACCTTTAGAAGCAAGTTATGCACGAAGGCTGATATGGATTAATGCAGCAAGCATTGGTGAGTCTATGGTAGCTTTAACATTAATACATAATATAAGTAAACGCTACCCTGACGTTCGTTTTCTAGTAACTTCTTGGACTAACAGCTCCGCTAAAATATTAACTGCCAAATTACCTAAAATAGCAGTTCACCAATTTTTACCGATAGATAATATTATTTTTACTCGAAAATTTTTAAGAAATTGGCAACCTGATTTAGGCATTTTTATAGAATCGGAATTATGGCCGTGTACTATTAATGAGGGAGCAAAGCAGTGTAAATTACTACTAGTTAATGCTCGTATTTCCGATAAATCGTTTAAAGCTTGGCTAAAAAGAAAAAGCTTTTTTCAGCTTATTCTCAAAAATTGCAGTAAAATTATCGTGCAAAGCGAACGTGACTTACAAAAATTCAATGAACTTGGCGTATCAGATGCAGTGAATTTAGGCAATATTAAATATGCCAACGAAAAACTTCCGGTGAATCAAGAAGAGTTATCAAAATTAAGCTTACATTTAGACAATAAGCGAGTCGTGCTATTTGCCAGCACTCACCCCGAAGATGAAGAGGTGATTTTGCCTATAATCAAAAACCTAAAAGAGCAGTTTTTAGACTGCTATATTATCTTAATTCCAAGACATCCTGAGCGAGTTAAATCAATTATCGATAATTGTAAGTCACATAATTTATCCGCTACCTCTAAGTCGCAAAATGATTTACCTGTTTTAAGCGATGATCTTTATATAGTTGATAGGTTCGGCGAAATGGGACTATTTTTTTCTATAGCTACAATTTCTTTTATCGGCGGTTCTTTTAAACAAGGCGGGCATAATATTTTAGAAGCAGCATATTTCTCTAATTGTATTATATTCGGTCCCGATATGAGCAAAAACACTGATATCGCTAAAGGCGTACTGCAAAATGAAGCAGCTATCCAAATCAAAAACGGTGAAGATTTACTAACTAAACTAACATATCTACTCAGGTCTAATAATGCTCTAGCACTTACATCTTACCGCGAAAATGCTTTAAAATTTGTTAAGGACAACCAAAAAGTCCTAGATGAATATTTAAAAGTAATTACGAAGTTTCTTTGATAGAATTTAACTAAAAACTCTATAGTAAATTCAGGATCTACGTGACTGATTGCTATACTTCCGTTATTTTCTAGTATTTTCTTATTCAAATACCTATAATACCCACTACTTATAGGCACAGAACATAATTCACCTTTATAAACGGTTAAGACCGGATACCATTGGTTATGAAAAATTATAGGTGGGTTTGGCAACGATAACTTATTTAATTTTCCGTCTCTACCGTAATGTATCTTTAAAAAGCAGGATCTGCTTTAGGCATGTTTGCTCCATCAGAATATTTTAAAATTAGCGAAATATCAAAAGTTTCTCCTGTATCTTCTGTAGTATCAGGGACAATCATGCTTCTAAATTCTTTAATCTTAACTATACGCTTGTTATTTAATCTTAATGTTAAGGAAGCTTCAATTGTCTCTTCCAACACAATACCGCACTTATAACCGTTTTCGGTTTTAAATTCTTTTTGAATAACTTGACGCTTAGTAGGTTCAGAAAATATAAAATTTTCCTTACCGGTGCTGTTAAAAATCACTTCCTGGACCGACGACTTCTATTGTACCGATTGTCACTTTATAAGTGTTTGAAAGGGTTTTAGCTCCAATCTTTGCACTATCTACCAGTTTTTTTCCGTATATTTTAGCCTTTTCTCTTTTAGAGGTAGGAGTATTAGGGGGAGTTTGCTCTAAAGGGATCTACACGATTAGTTGTCATCGACTGAGTGGGAGTACTCGTATTACCTCGAGACGAAGGATGCTTTGTTATATAAGTTATTTTACTTTCGGCATCAGTACCGAGTACTGCTATTTGTCCACTTCCTATCTTATAGGCGTTGTCTATAATTGTACTTCCTGTGACGGTAACTTTTACTGCCCCTTCTACTGCTTTATAACATGCATAACCGGCACATACTATAAATAACTTCAAGCAATTCGGCATCATTATCACTATAATTAGCTTGTCTCCTACGATGCTCTTCGGCAGCATAAATTTGTACAGCATATTCCTCTTTTATCCTTGACATAAAATGCTCTTCATTTAAACTAAAAATAACAATTAATGTAAGATTTTCTACGATTAAGTCAATATAAATCTTTTATTATAAAGTAAAAAACCGAAAATTATTTATTAATAGATAGTTGATTGTAGTTAGAGAGATATTATAAAAATACGAGTTTAGAATAAGCATTTATCCTAAATTCACCTTTGTTTGCTTTGAAAAGGTGTGAGTGAGTATTCACGAGTTTTTTACTGTCACCTAGTTCAATTGACCACGGAAAGGTATTATTTTGCGTGGATAGAAAAACGTATTCGGTGTCATACCGTGGTTTGACCACGGTATTCATAAAAATAACTAGTATTAGGTGTTTTTATATTTTTACTGGATCCCGCGATCAAGTCGCGGGATGACGGATAGAATTGTGTCTGCACAACAATGCATGCTCGCAATGACGATTTGGTATCCACACGGGCATGACATTGAAGCTATGAAACAAGCCCATTAACCTTGCGTAATGGCAGCTACTTCATCGGCAAAGTTTTTTTCTTCGTGTTCTATACCTTCACCAAGTTCGTATCTAATAAATTTGGCAATTTTAATTTCTGCACCGAGTTCTTTTTCAGCATTTTTAATTACTTCCGCAACGGTAAGTTTAGGTTCAAATAAGAAATTTTGCTGAAGTAATACAACCTCCGAGAAGAATTTACGTATTCTACCTTCTACCATTTTTGCTATAATATTATCAGGCTTTCCTTCTTCTTTAGATTTTTCAAAAAATACTTTTCTCTCACGCTCTACGAGTGCTTGATCCAAGCTTGAATCATCTATACTTTGCGGGTTATTTCCTGCTACATGAACAGCAATTTGTTTAGCTAAAGCTTCTAGTTTTGCTTTATCTTTTGCGTTAGACGCAAGACCTACTAACACGGAAATTTTTCCTAAATTCGGTACAACTTCATTATGCACGTACGAACCAATTGCTCCTTCAGATATCTCTAATATATCCATACGACGTAATGTTAAATTTTCACCGATTGTAGCGATATTTTCTATAATTTCTTCTTCAACTGATTTACCGCTTTGCATTTTAAATGTTTTTAGCATGTCTATAGTTTTTGCAATTACTGCAAGATTTGCAATATCCTTAACTAGATCCTGAAACTGCTCATTTCTAGCAACAAAATCCGTTTCGGAATTTACTTCAATTACCACTCCGGTAAGCCCATCAACTTTTGCAGCCGTTAAACCTTCAGAAGCAATGCGTCCGGCTTTCTTTGCAGCAGCAGCTAAACCTTTCTTACGAAGAAAATCAATAGCTTCTTCAAAATTACCGCTGGTTTCTATTAATGCTTTTTTGCAATCCATCATACCTGCACCGGTTTTTTCTCTTAATTCTTTAACTGCTGCAGCACTTATATTTATTTCACTCATACCTTACTGTCTCCTTAATTATTATATTTGGCTTGGGTTGTAGCTCGCAGAACGCCCCCGGTGTCACCCCGTGGCTTGCTCCTGGGGTCCATAAAAACAATTTAAAATACTAATTATTAATATTAGTATTTTAAGCTGGATCCCGCGATCAAGTCGCGGGATGACAATGGGAAATCCGATCCATGCAACAACACTTATGCATTATCAGAATTTTTATTTTCATCGGCATCATTTAATGCTTGCTCAAATTCTGTATTTGTCTCTTCATCAATATTTTTCGTTTTAGAGAATTTTTTAGCTTGTTTTAATTTAGAAACATTTTTAGAAGTTAACCCCTTATCTGTATGCTCTTGCATAGCACCCATATCAACTCCTGAAGCTTTCATTGATTCTTCAAGTCCTTGTAATGCCGCATCTGCAAATAAACTACAATAAAGTCTTATTGATCTTATAGAATCATCATTACCCGGAATCGGATAATCTACATTATCAGGATTAGAATTAGTATCAACTACTGCAACTATAGGAACATTAAGCTTTACCGCTTCATTAATTGCGATATGCTCTTTATTAGTGTCAATAACTACTAGAAGATCAGGTTTAGAATTAAGATTTCTAATACCGGCAAGAGATAGAAGTAATTTATCTTTCTTACGGCTCATATCGAGTATCTCTTTCTTAGTATAACCCATAAGTACTTCTTCGTTTTCTAAGGTTTTGTCTAACTTATTTAGCTTTTCTATTGAACCCGCAATAGTTTTCCAGTTAGTTAGCATACCACCAAGCCATCTATGATTTACGTAATACTGCCCGCATTTTTCGGCATATTCCGCTATAATATCGCTTGCCTGTATTTTAGTACTTACAAATAATATTTTACCGTCTTTTTTTACGGTTTCATATATTGCATTCAAAGCAATGCTCATTAAAGCGACACTTTGTCTTAAATCGATTATATGAACATCATCACGTTCACCATATATATAAGATGCCATTTTAGGATTCCAGCGTGAGGTCTTGTGACCGAAATGCACGCCCGCATCTAATAATGCTTTAATATTAACAGATGGTATTTTTGACATTTTTAAATTCTCCTAATTGTTAGTTTATACCTCCGTAAGATGTCCATTCTAATGAACTAACATATATCTTACGTGTGAATTTTTTGCTTAAGTTTTGGATAATCGTCATTGCGAGCAGCCGTAGACTGCGTGGCAATCTCATCAAATATCCTGTGAGATTGCTTCGTCAATTATTACATAATTTCCTCGCAATGACGACTTACAAGCCCATAAATTATATACGCATATTGCGTAATTTACAAGCTTTTATTCTTTTCGCCAAATAGTAGTACCATCAGGTTGATCTTCTAGAATTATTTTTTCCTCTAATAACTGGTTACGAATTTGATCGGCTAATAACCAATTTTTTTGTTTTTTTGCTTCCAAACGCTTATTTACAAGCTCATTTATATAGAGTGCATCCACACCGCTATTAAACCACTCGTGTGGAGTCTTATTCATTAAACCAATAAAATTAGCACAAGTAATAATAGCAGAGGCGTTAAGCTGCCTTTCTTCTTCAGTTTTAGAAATAAAAACACCTTTAGCGTAGTCATTAATGATTTTAACGGCAAGCGGCGTATTCATATCATCAAGTAAGCTTTGCATGAAATCATGAGGTAAATCTATTTTCTGCACATTAATATTTTCTATAGCTCTATACCAATAATCTAAAGTTTTCTTAGCATCTTCTATAGCTTTATCATTATAATCAAGAGGACGCCTATAGTGACTACTTAATAAAAATAACCTTACTACTTCTCCTTGAATTTGTTTATCCATTAAATCCCTTACAGTAATAAAATTACCAAGAGATTTACTCATTTTCTCACCGTTAACCGTTAGAAACCCATTATGTACCCAATATTTAGCATAGGTAGAACTTGGAAAAGCACATCTACTTTGAGCAATCTCATTGGTATGATGCGGAAAGATTAAATCTGCTCCGCCGCCATGAATATCAAAATTCTCACCTAAATATTTGTAGCTCATGGCTGAACATTCAATATGCCATCCAGGACGACCAAGTCCCCAGGGGCTTTCAAAATTCATATTTGCCGATTCATTTTGCTTTGCCGGTTTCCATAATACAAAATCTTGTGGATTTTTTTTGGTTTTACTATTTTCTACATGCACTCCCTCAAACATTTCTTCTAAATTTCGGTTAGATAATTCCGTATAATTTGGCGCTGATAAAACATCAAAATAAACATGATTATCAGCAATATATGCGTGATCTTTTGCTATTAAGCGTTCTATTATTGCGATCATTACATCAATATGCTTTGTAGCTTTCGGCTCAATACTAGGTAGCATACAACCTAAATATGCCATATTTTTATGAAACTCTTTCGTAACTTTATCAGTCAACTCATCGATAGTAATACCAAGTAGTGCAGCTCTATCGATAATTTTATCGTCAACGTCCGTAATGTTACGTACATATTTTACTGCCTTCTCACCGAATATTTTTATAACTATACGATAAAGTAAATCATATACTACTCCCGACCTACTATTGCCTATATGAGGATTATAATAAACAGTCGGTCCACATACATACATTTTTACGTTAGCTTGATCTTGAGGATTAAAAACCTCTTTAGTACGACTAAGAGTGTTATATAAGTGAAATTGAATTTGCATATTTTATATTTACCAAAAACTGAAGTACATTTCTTTCAAAAGTAGTATTACATACTCCTGTTGAAAAAAGTTTAAAATTCGGAGTATACATTAGCTTGTGATATATTAAACACATTGTGGCTAAAAAATTCATTGGTTAACAAAAATTAGTCATTAATAATTCACATAAGTTAGCAAAAGTTATATAATTCGCCTCGTTTGTATTTAAAAAATAATAACTAATCGAGGTTTGAATGAATGTACAAAATTCCCACTCAAAAAAATATGTTTTAACTTTTTTCATGTCAACATGTTTGTTGACTAGTAGCTTTTTAAGTACAAGTGCTAGAGCGGCAAGCTTTAAAGATTTAGTTAGTAAAACCCCGGCATGGGAAAAGCACAATTCAACACAGCAACAAAATATTTGGAAAGATTTGACTCCAAATGAAAAAATCAAAAAATGGCAAGAAGCAGCTTTAGTTCCTAGTTTTACTCAAGCACAAAATGATCTAGGAATAAAGTATAAGGAAACAGATTTATCAAGTTTTTTAGATAATACTAGACATAAAGCAAGACAAGCAAGAGCTGAAATTTTATTATACATCGAAAGAGTAAAACAACAGGATTTTGATACAAAAAAACAAGAATATATTAATCAAGGTGTAGTTCCTACAGATATAGAAGCAGCAACAAATCTTGGAATAAGTTATGACCCTAGGAAAATAGACAATAATGTAGAACACGATCAAAAGGTACGTCGTGCAGAAAAAGACAAAAAAGCAGTAATCGAACTATATATCAGCTCAATAAACAGAGATATTAAATACAAACATTATGTTGATAATAATATTATCCCTGAAATGCAAGAAGTAAGGACTGCTCTTAACATGAATAAAGATGATGCACAATCTTTTGTTGCTTCAATAAGAACTAAAATTATGGAAAACGCACAGGGACAATATATAGCCGATAGCCATATTCCTACAGAAAAAGATTTAAAAAAGAAGTTTGGTATATCTCGTGATGATAATAGAGATGGCTATATTAAGTCAATAAGACTTAAAGTTATGGACAAAGAAAAGCCACAATATATAGCCGATAGCCATATTCCTACAGAAAAAGAGCTAGAGCAGAAATTTGGTGCTGATAAAGGTGAGGCAACAAACTATATCGCATCAATAGCAACTCAGATGATGCTTGGTAAAAAATCGTACTATATAGATAATAATATTATCCCTAACGCTGACGAATTAATGAATGCATTTAAGATAGGGCCAGTAAAAGCAACTTCTTATATAAACCAAATAAGAGCCGGAATAGAAGCAAACCAGTTGCTAAACAACAATGATACTACTAAACCATCTACCGGACGCTCTCAAAAAAAGAGCGGAAGCAAAAACGACCATTGGTATATGTCAAATCAAAGTATAAATAGAACATCTTCACAGATTTTCACGGGTAGAGAAAAGAAACAACGATATTTTTTTGATCCTATAAGTACTTTTAAAACTCACTTTAATACCAAAACAAGTAAGAGCAATTTAACGCAGTCTCAACAAAATATAAATAGAATAATACAACAAGAAGAAAATATTGAAGAATTTAAAAATCTTATTAAAACAGATCCTATAGCAGCACTAAATCTTCAAGTAGATAGTAGTTATAAACAAGAAGCAGTAACGACTATCTTAAGTGATTTTAATGATGCTACTATTCAAAGGGTATTATTTAGCAATGATAAGGGACAATTAGATTTCAATACCAATATTGACGTTAAAAATAGACCTATTTTACAAGAATTATTAGAAAATAGTTCTTCTGAAGAAAAAACTAAATTTGCTGAAAGAATTCAAGACTATGCAACACGAAATATATCTAATAGTCAATTTGAAGAAAAGGCACGATTAGATCTTATCAAACTAGCAGCAAGTAAAGATAAGAGTTCAGTAGAAAACTTTTTAACTCTGCAATTAGAGTTAAAAAACAGAATGCAACCCTATATTGTAAATAGCGTCTATATTTTAACACCAGAAATAGTAAACGAAATAAATATAGAACTAAAAAATAAAGGGCTAATAAGAGATAGTTTAACTAAAGACTATATGATTAAACTAGCCAAAGAAGTAACTAACCACACATTAAATTCAGTAATTAAAGTAATATTATCTGATAGTAACATACTCAGCAATGAAACCAATAAAATTTTAGGGTTAGCAGTAGGTAATAATTCAAATAATTTAGAACAAACACAAAGCGGCATTCCGACTCCACCACCTCTACCGCTAAATGGAGGTATTCCAAATCCGCCTCCTCTACCGCTAAACGGAAGCATGCCACCACCACCGCCCTTAAATTCTCAAGGCTTTAGTAGCAACTCTAAACATTTTGATTTAAATCAGTTACAAGCAGAATATCCTCACATACATTCATTATATATTCAGTTTACTCACAATACTACTGTTCAATCAAAAGTATCACTTCAACCTACAGCTTCTAGTGCAACCAGCACAGGCAGAAGCACGCCAGAGACAGCTTATGCCAAACTATATGCAGAATATAGAACTGAAACAGGAGGTACAAAAGCTAATGATTTACAAGATCAGCTTATAAAAAGACAAGCTGATCTTACAAATGTTATACGTCAAATATTAACAGAATCATACGCCAACCAAGGAGCTGACGAGAAAACTCTTGTAAATTTATTTAGCATTTCAACCCCTGAAATCACAGAAAAAGCTAAAGAAGCTTTTAACACCCTTGTTCAAGACCAGTATATAAAAGATATAACCGTAAATGGTAAGAAAACAATAACAAGCGAAGAGATAATTAAAAATCTTTTCAATGAAGACACTGATGATGCAGTAAACCGTATTTTATTATCGTCATGTAAAATATCTGAAGAATTAAAGAGACCTATTAAACTTGAATTCAATAAGTCAAAATTGATTAGAGAGTTACAGGGCAAACAAAATCCGTTTGAACAATTAGAATTTGCCTATATTAATGCAAAAAACTTCGATCAAGATATATTTGGCAATAGAGTCGAAGAGTTAATTAACAACCCTAATATATTAACTATAGTACAACAAGCTACTTTTTTAATAACAGAAGATACAAACTTAAGAAAAACAATTAATTCTGATCAAGCACAGGCTAAACTTGATGATTTAAGAACAGCTATTTTAAGCACAATAAAATTTGAAGAATTAATTACAGCAAATTTACCTCAACATGATTTTATTGCTATAGTAAAGGAAAAAGACCCCAAATTATTAAAAGAGTTTTTACAAGCTACTACTATCAAACTAACAGGTAATAATAATTTAGATCAATTAAGATTAGCTTTGCCTTCATTTACAGGCATGAGCAATGAACAAATAAGAATTCTTGCTAGTAAATTAAAGATGCCTACAATATTAAAAGCTCTTAAAGAGTGCTCGCAAGCAAAAGCTACAAAACACATCCATACCGGAAACATGCCACCACCACCACCGCCACTGCCTGATTCACAAGATTTGGAATTAGCTTATCTAACAAGTTTAGGGATTACTAAATTCAAGGCAAATACATCTACTTTTAAAAGAACTCCAAAAACTTATCACTTTAGCTCCGATATAGCTTTAAGATATAAAGAATTTACTTTATCAGGACAAAAAGCAGCAGGATATAAAGCAAAATACTCCGATGCCGATTTATTGCAAAAAGCTATAGTGGAATCAGTAGCATTTGAGCATTCAAAAAATTTATCTAAAGCTCATCAAAATAATAAGTATTTTGAACAACTCCAAGAAGCAGTCGACACTATGCACTCTCACTTTATAGGTCCTAGAACTGAAATAGGGCAAGAAGTACATAATATTTATACTTCTAAACTTTTGGAATTAACAAAAGATAAAGAATTTATTAAATATGTTGAAAATAATAATAATATTATACTCAGCCAAATTAGCCAAAAATTAAAGGAGGCGTTTACTTCCGCTGACTCTGATTTTATAGATTCTAGCACTGAACTAGGACAAAAAATACATAATATTTATATACAGCAATTGACAAAATATCCAGAGGAAGCGGTAAAAGAGGCATTTAATACTGCTCACCCTGATTTTATAGGTCCTAGAACTGAAATAGGGCAAGAAGTACATAATATTTATAAATCTCAACTTTTAGAGTTAGCAAAAGATAAAGAATTGTTTCTACCTATTCAACAAGTACTAGTAGAGTCTAATGAACTAGAACAAAAATATGGTAGTGATATTCAATCAGAAAATAGTAACAATGAACAGGAAGTAGGACGTTTAGATCAAAAACAATTACGATTATTCCAACAAGAAAACGAAGCTACAAATGACGAATCCTCAACAAAGGATGATACACAACCTGAAGATAGCAATAAACAGTCAGAGCAATCTGATTCAAAAACCGCTTTATCACCGAGATTATTGAGTTCTAACGATAGCAAAAATGATAAATCATCAAATGACAAAAAATCACTTCTAGCATTAAGATCTAGTGATGAAGACGATAAATGGTATGCAACTGATGAAGAAGAATTAGAAGAAAGCAATAGCACCACTGACGAAGAATTAAAAAAAGATATAGTTTTAGAAAGCGAAGATGAAGCTATCGATGTGTCATTCAAAACTGAAGCAATTACAGAACAAGATGAGGTGACACAGAGACAACAGGTATCTGATGATACTAGTGGGAAAGTAGCAATATTAGTTCAGGCGACTTCAACTCTTCACAAACCTGTTCACTATAATATAAATGATAGATTAACGGTTGCTGCAATAGGGGCCAGTGATGAAGAAACTAGTATAAACAGAGGGGTATGGATTAGCGGCTTATACGGCATCAACAAACAAAGAATTTGGAAGAATATTCCAAAATATCAAAATCGTACAACCGGCATAACTATCGGGACTGATGCTGAATTCATCAATAGTCATGATGTTATAGGAATAGCTTATAGCCGTTTGGAATCCCAAATTAAATATAATAAAAAACTAGGGAAAACAGCAGTTAACGGTCATCTTTTAAGCATTTACAGTCTAAAAGAACTAATTAAAGGTTTCTCATTGCAGACTATAACATCTTACGGTCATAATTATATTAAGAATAGATCTAAAAATATTAATAATATAATTGGAAAATATCAAAATAATAATTTAAGTTTTCAAACTTTATTAAATTATAAATATCGTACAAAATACGATTTACATTTTATTCCTAATATCGGTTTTCAATATGATTATTCAAGGGCTAGCAACTATAAAGAGTATAATGTAGATATAGAAAATCTCATGATTCAAAAGAAATCAAATCAATTATTTGAAAGTACCCTTGGCGGTAAAATAGTGTTTAAGCCTATAGTGACCACAAACAATATAGTATTAACACCAAGTTTGTATGGTAATATTGAGCATCACTTCAATAATAAAAATACAAAAGTTAATGCAAAAGCGACTTTTAAAGGACAAACATTACAAGAAACAATTATTACACTAAAACAACCTAAGCTTGGATATAATATCGGTAGTAATATAATTATGAGTAGAAAAAATATCAATGTTCTACTTGAGTATAATTATTATACGCATAGAAAGTATCAAAGCCATCAAGGACTTATTAAACTAAAAGTCAATTTGTAAATCACCAATAGAAAATTTAAATAAGGATAAGCTTTTCCTAAGAGCTTATCCTTTCTTAATGAATAAACTTATTAACCAAACTCCTACATAGAATACTGGAGTACTAAATATAGTAAAAAATAGTTTAAATGAATAGCTATTAAGTACAAGATGACCTAATTGGTCAAAAGGAAAAATATTAAATAAGCTCATAATCCCAATTACAATAAAAGTATCGATAAATAAAGAAATTGCCGTACTAAAATTATTTCTTATCCATAAATAGATATTAATATCAACAAGTTGAGCTATATAACGGACAAAAGTTGATACTAAAAAAGATATTAGTAGCTTCCAATTTATCCATGAGACTTATTATTAAACTACTATTATATTAAAAATAATAGCAAGCTTTACACAAAAATTGGCTCTTTCTTTACCGTAAAACTCAGCTATTAAATCCGTTAATAAAAAAGTTAACGGGTAAAAAATTGCTCCTATAGATAATTCAAGAATATAAAAATTAAAAATATTAAGGTAAACAAATTTTTGCTATATTAAGTTTCCTACTATAATAAGGACTGTAAAAAACGTACATAAAATGATATAAATTTTTTCTTTTATATTAATTCTATAGACATTTCTAAAATTATTTTAGGTGTAAAAATATTGCTGTACTCTAATAATATATATTGGGAGTTCTGAAAACTATACTAAATTCTCTGATGTCATACCATTGATCCATAGGTGTTGTTACATGACTCCTGTTATGTCATTCCCGCAAAAGCAGGTCCAGTACTTTTATCTGTCACCCTGTGG
This sequence comes from Rickettsia sp. Tenjiku01, assembly GCF_001653015.1. Classification (NCBI taxonomy): domain Bacteria; kingdom Pseudomonadati; phylum Pseudomonadota; class Alphaproteobacteria; order Rickettsiales; family Rickettsiaceae; genus Rickettsia; species Rickettsia sp. Tenjiku01. Next base: position 18,772 of record NZ_BCMR01000015.1, on the reverse strand, counting down.
TCAAGCCACGGGGTGACACAGTGGATTTTACCGATCCACGCAACAATACCAACAAAGGTAGACAATGATAAGTATGAGAGATATTACTAAGATAAAGCTGTCACTATTTAGCTATAGGTAAACTATTTTCTGCTTGATTTTCTTCAATTTCATTAATCTTAGAAACTAAATCAGATTTCTTTTTTGAGGAAAGGTTAGCAAGTACTATTGCATTTATTAAAAATAATGTTGTAAGTATTATAGTACTTTTAGTAAGAAAATTACCGACTGTTTTAGCACTGACTACTCCCATATTATTACCGCCGCTTATACTACTAATTCCATCCGATCCGCTACGCTGCATCAGAATAACTATAATTAGCAATATTGCAATAGTAATATGTACAAAAAGAAGAATGTCTATCATATAACAAAATAATCGTTACCGTATTTTAAATGTAAATCATACATTAGTTTTATATTATTTGCAACTTAGCTTTATAAAATAACCATAATACTATAATAGTATCTGACAGAAACTAGACTAAAATCAGCATATGAGTTTTTCAAGAAAGGTTAAAAACTCACAAAGCTTAGGATGTGTGGTGGTGCTACTAGGGGGAATCGAACCCCCGACCTCTTCATTACCAATGAAGTGCTCTACCCCTGAGCTATAGTAGCAAGATTATTTCAAACCCTTTTTGCCACATATTTGTCATTAAATCAAGAAAAATTTTGGAAATTCGTTTACTCTTTACAAAAAAGCTCTTATTCAATCTCTTCATTCGCTCCACTTATATGTACCCCATAAGATGCTACTGTAGTTTCATTAGCATGCATCCCAAATTCTTTCTGTAAATAATCACTTAAAATCTTTAGTGTTTTTTCTTTGGTTTGGCATGCTAATATCATTTTATTATCTTGTACTAACTTGTGTAATTTGGGTATCTCTTCTGCAGTAACAAGCCCATTGCCAAACAACCATTTTCTTCTTATTGTAGAAGGTCAGCCGTTACACTCGTAGTAACTCTATGACATGTACCGAATAAGTCTAGATCTATCCTTGAAATTGCTTCGTCACTAGTTACTTCTTTAAAAGTTCTGGAATGATTGATGTATCCTCAGAGATACTGGCAAAGACTAATCCCTTTTCAGTTATTTTATGTTCACAAGCATCGCCATAGTAATAACTCTTAGGTTTAAAGACTACAATTTTGTTATTAAATTCAACTAGGTTTGCAGGTTTTGTAATTTTTTTTCATATTTTATCTAAACTTCTATTTTTGTACAAAGATAAGGCAATCAATGCAAAAATACAGCTTAATATGACATAATAAACTGCTGAGGTTACATGCCCTGTTTTGTGTACTAAATATTCAAAGACAAGAGGCGTAGTACCACCAAAAATACTTGTAGCAGTGTTATATGCAATAGAGAGAGCAGTGTTACGTATATTTGTAGGATACAATTCTGCTTGTAATGCCGGTTCAGGACCGATATAGCTAGCAGCAAGTATAGCAAGCATCAATTGTGAGATAATTACACTTGTGAAGGCCCCATTCTCAAAATTATTAAGTAGAAATGGCGTTGTTACAATAATTATTATCAGATTAATTACAAAAATTTTCCTGCGACCTATAATATCGGATAGATAACCGCTTAATAAAGTTACGGCTATCATAATCACGTAACACACGCTAGCAAGGCTATTTACCTCATTTTCAGTAAAGTTGCGGCTGATTTTTAAAAACGATACCAAGTAAATTGTAGTTAGATAGAATATTATCGAACCGGGAGCATTGATAAAAATCGAGATTAATATATCAAACCAATAATTGGTAATGACTTTTTTTAACGGTGATTGTAAAATCTTTTTCTGCTCTCTTAGATTTTTAAAATTCGGTGTTTCGTGTGTATTTTTTTTAATATAAAATGCTGCAAAAAGAATAAAAAAACCAAGTAAAAAAGGTATTCTCCAGCCAAAACTATCAAATTGTGAAGCTGTTAGGATATTCTTAACGATATAAGAAACAAAAGAACCAAGCAATAAACCGGAGCATATACTAGACATTGAAATACTACCGGTGAAGCCTTGGTGTTTATGGCTAGTATGCTCAATAACAAAGGAAATAGAGCCGGTCAAAACTCCCCCCATTGATAATCCTTGTAGAATTCGTACACAAATCATTAATATAGTCGCAGTTATACCGATAGTATGGTAAGTTGGTAATATTCCTATTAATACGGTTGGGGCAGACATGCAAAATAACGCACTAGTTAAGGCTACTTTGCGTCCAAATCTATCACCGATAACACCAAAAAATATGCCGCCCAACGGTCTGGCCAAATAACCTATAGCAAATACTAAAAAAACTTGCAGTAAAGAAGTATTAGCATCATCATTTGGAAAAAATTTTGTTCCTATTATGGGTGCAAAATAACCGAATAATATATAATCATACCATTCAAAAGTGTTAGCGATACCGCTTGAAAATACTAGTTTACTGCGATTCATGTTTTCTATTCATAGCTTTTTTTTCAGAATATATTATAAACAAGGTGGTAGGAATTATTATTACTGCTCCATGAAGTGTGCTTTTATCAGGAAATTCGTTAAATATGAAATATGCCGCTATTACCGAAATCACCAGCTCTAAATATCTATAAGGAGCGGTAGCGGTTGCATCTACCATGGAAAAAGCTTTAAGCAGGAAGAATAATATTAAGCTTCCGCTACTACCGAGTACAAACAATAAAGCTAATTCAAAACTACTAGGAGTTAACCAACACTGCGATGCTACAGGTAACGACACTACAGCAGTTACTATTGCCGAATAAAATAGCATGCTAATCATCGATTCTTTTATTACGAATTTTTTATTAAAAATATCAAGCATAGCAAATGAAATAGCCGCTAATACAAAATACAAAATTTCTGGGTTAAAATCCTCGGCATGCGGTTTAAGCGTAACAACAAGTCCTATAAATCCTACTACGGTAACTACCCATCTTGGCCAAATAATATTTTCGTTCAGAAAAAATACAGCAAGTATTAAAGTAAATAAAGGAATAGAAAAACTTACGACTGTTGCAGTAGTAACGGGAGCTATGGTAAGACCGTAAGTCCAAGAAGTCATACCAAAAAATAATAATAACCCTCTTAATATATGTACAAAAGGACGACTTGTTTTTAAAGTATTTTTACCATAAAAAACAACAAAAGGTAGTAAAACTATGCTACTGAAAAAGAAGCGGAAAAAAGCTACTTCAAAGCTATGTAAACGAGTCCCAAGATATTTAGATATTACATCATTGGCACTACTACTTACTAAACTAAGTAAAAACCACCCTATACCGGTTAAATATGTTTTTAATGCATCATTCATTAATATGCTCCAATAATTTCTATAATTTTACTTAAATGTCTTGACTTTTAGCATAAAAGAATTCTATCTTTTATGACAAGTGGTATAAATATATAAACAAAAATTTTATATAATAATACGGTAATCAATTTTAAGCAAGTAAAGGTTATAATTATATGTTAAGAATAGTGAAAAAATTAGGGATAATTTTGTTTGTATCGACCATAAGTATTAATAGTTTTGCTAAAAGCATGTATGATGATGTAGACTCTGCTTCTGACTATGATAGTACACCGTATTACGAAAACGAAGGCAGTTTAGTTTTCAAGATGCGTCTAGGAGGTGTTGTTTCAAGTGCTAAGCAAAAAGGATTACCTACTCCTACCTCTCCTCAACCTGTTTCAGTAGGAGAAGTGGCAAAAAACGGTTATGGAGGTGATGCGTCCACTACTATATTCTTTAATAATTATTTAGCTACTGAATTATCACTTGGCTTTAATGTTTTACGCACTAAATATACATCCCTTGCAGCCATTGCTCATAATTATGGCGTTGATAATGTTAAACTAGGAAAAAACAAACCTATTTATATGATTCCTGCAACAGTTACCGGACAATTTCATATAGCTCCTTACGGTGGAATAAGACCATATATAGGTATAGGTTATCACGGTTCTTATATGCTGACTCAAGCTACCGGTCTTAAAATTAGAAACGGACACGGTGCCGTAGGACAAATAGGTGTAGATTTTTATGCTAAAGATGATACTTTAATCAATATTGACGTAAGACAATTTTTCTTAAATCCTAAACTTGAGTATAAACCGAATTTAGTAGGTAATAAAACCATGACCTCTAAAGTTAAACTTAATCCTTTAATAGTTTCTATAGGTATAGGATTTACTTTTTAGCCTTGTTGCATGGTTCTTGAAGCGTATTTGTCATCCCGCGACTTGATCGCGGGATCCAGTTTTTTTATTTTTTTTGGATACCGTGGTCAAGCCGCGGTATGACACTAAATAGCTAATAATATAAACATACATTCACCTATGTCCCTACAAATTATCCAGTTATTATACTTAGTTGCAGCTGTTTGCTTTATTCTATCACTCAAATTCTTATCCTCACAGAAACAAGCACTTTTAGGCAGTACCATAGGTATTTTGGGGATGGCGATAGCAATCATCGTTACTTTTTTCCTACCGGATTTTACTCATAAATTACCCATTATAGCAACCATATTATTAGGTGCTGTAATCGGCGGGATTATCGCACTTAAAATCTCCATGACGGCAATGCCTCAATTAGTAGCGGGATTTCACTCTTTTGTCGGTCTTGCTGCGGTATTTGTAGCTTATGCTACAATACTTGCTCCTGAAAATTTTTCTATAGGAATAGCAGGAAGTTTACCGATTAATGCATTAATAGAAATATCAGTAGGCGTCTCTATCGGTGCTTTAACTTTTAGCGGTTCGATTATAGCTTTTCTAAAACTACAAGGCTTAATGAAAAGTAGCCCGTTAAAATTCTACGGTCAGCAATATATATGCTTATTAACGGCAATAATATTGGTTATTCTAGTAATATCGTTTATTCGTTCAGAGAATATATTTTTATTTAATCTAATAGTCTTTTTATCACTGTTAATCGGAGTATTACTAATAATACCGGTAGGCGGTGCAGATATGCCTGTTATAGTCTCAATGCTAAATTCTTATTCAGGTTTTGCGGCAGCAGGTATAGGCTTTACGCTTAGCAATAGCCTACTTATTATTACTGGAGCATTAGTCGGTAGTAGCGGAGCTATACTTAGCTATATAATGTGCAAAGCGATGAATCGCTCATTAATTAAGGTTATTTTTGGGGCGTTTTTGCCTGCACCTACTGGAATTAACAAGGATATAGACGACAATAAAATAGCAAAAACAAGCTGCCCTGAAGACGCGGCACATTTACTACTTAATACATCATCGGTGATAATTGTTCCCGGTTACGGTATGGCAGTAGCCCAATCTCAGCATATCATAAAAGAGATGGTTGATATATTAGAACGTTCAGATATTAATGTACGTTTTGCCGTACATCCAGTAGCAGGTAGAATGCCGGGGCATATGAATGTTTTACTTGCAGAAGCTAATATAGATTATGAGAAAGTACTTGAGCTTGAAGAAATTAATAGAGATTTCGCTACCACTGACGTAGTGCTTGTGATTGGTGCAAATGACGTAACTAATCCTGCTGCTAAAAATGATCCGAACAGTCCAATTTACGGTATGCCGGTACTCGATGTCGAAAAAGCACGTACGATTTTGTTTATTAAACGTTCTATGGCATCAGGATATGCAGGTATAAAAAATGCGCTATTTTATCACGATAATACTTTTATGTTATTCGGCGATGCTAAGAAAGTAGTTGAGGAGATAGTTAAGTTTCTAAATGAAGATTGACTTAAATAACTCTATTTGTTATAACTTCTTAAATTAAGCCAAAAAACAATTATCATGAATTCGCAAAAAACATTACCGCTTCTGCCAAAAGCCACGGCTATATGGTTAATTGAAAATACTTCTTTAACTTTTAAACAAATTGCCGATTTTTGCGGTATTCATGAATTTGAAATAAAAGGTATGGCTGACGGTGAAGTAGCACAATCTATAAAAGGTTTAAATCCAATTGCAAACGGTCAGTTAACTTTAGAGGAAATTGAGCGTTGCAGTAAAGATCCTAATGCTAATTTACAAATTTCATATAGCCCTGCTGATGAATTGATGAAAAATCAGAAAAAACAACGTGCTAAATACACTCCTATAGCAAGACGTCAAGATAAACCGGATGCTATATATTGGTTATTGTCTAATTATCCGAACATCCAAGACCATCAAATAATTAAATTAATAGGTACTACTAAAATTACTATAGATGCTATTAGAACCCGTAGCCATTGGAATATGAATTCTATCCGTCCTCGTGATCCCGTATTACTGGGGATCTGTAGTCAAATAGACCTGAATAAAATAGTAGAAAGCCTAAAGCCTCCACAAAATCCTACAAAAGAATCATAAAATTATACTAACTGCTATCGTGCGAAAAGCTTGCTTACGTGAATTATTTGTGATTGTTACCCCGCCTTGATCAGCGTTATTGCGTGGTTTGTTTATGTCATTCCTGTATAGTCAGAACATTGCTGGATGGACCGGTAAAATCCACTGTGTCACCCCGTGGCTTGACCCACGGGGTCCATAAAGAAATCTAAAATACTATTAATAGTATTTTAAACTAGATTCCGTGGTCAAGCCACGGAATGACAACGGATGCGTTTTTCAATCCACACTGACAATACTTTTCTCACAAACGGATTTTTTATGGATTAGAAAAGTGATTATTGCCTAATAAATCGTTTATCGCTAGGTAAAGTATAACTTTTATCGGTAGAACGATAGGGACAAATATCAATTCCTCCACGCCTAGTATATACTATATAAATAGAAAGACAATCAGGACTTATAGCGTTTTTAATATCTGTAAAAATACGCTCAGCACACTGCTCTGCAAACTCATTACAATTTCTAAAAGATATTAAATATTTCAGAAAAGAATCATATTTTAACTTTTTTCCTTTATATTTTATAACGATTGTACCCCAATCCGGTTGACCGGTTACTAGGCAATTTGATTTGAGTAAATTAGAATTAATCTCTTCTTCTACCAAAACATCTTCATACTCAATTAAACTATTATCGGGTGCACCGTAATTATTGCATACTATATCTAAATCATCGATATTTTTACCGCTTGGAACACCAAATTCTACTTTTGTATTTATAGGAAATATACGTCCTGTTACTTTAGCGTGTGTAACATTACTTAGATCCTGCAAGATAATTCTTTCTAGTTCTTTTACTGATTCAACAACAAAGTTATTAAAAGAATTTAGATATAATTTAAATGATTTTGATTCTACTATATTTTCAGAATCTGTCGGTATATAAAAAGTGCCTACTCCAACCCATGGCTTACCGTTCTTATTAAGACAAGATAGCTCATATGTATTCCAAACATCTACACCGTAAAACGGAAGATTATTACTATTTATTCCAAGTTCGTTTCGATGATTTATACGTGGAATTTTAAATAATAAAGTCACATCATAACTATCTTTATAAGTACTTTTTTTACCAAGTAAAGAAGTAGATAAAGGCATTAATTATGCTCCTTGTGCTAAAATTTCTTTTTGTTGTAACTCATCATATTCTTTTAGCATATAACCACGTCCCCATACTGTGTCGATATAATCTCTACCGCCGGCAGCATCACTTAACTTTTTACGAAGTTTACAAATAAATACGTCAATAATTTTCATTTCCGGTTCATCAACACTACTATATAAGTGATTTAAGAACATTTCTTTAGTTAAGATAGTCCCTCTTCGGAGTATTAATAGCTCTAAAATAGCATATTCTTTGTTCGTCAAATGTACTTTTTTGCCGTCAACTTCTACACTTCTAGTATCTAGGTTTATGCTCACCTTATCAAACCTAAATACTGATGCTGCATGACCTTTAGAACGTCTAACTATAGCTTTAATTCTAGCGATTAATTCCTCTCTTACAAACGGCTTGGTTAGATAATCATCGGCTCCGGAAGAGAACCCAGTAATCTTTTGATACGTATCCGTTAAGCTAGATAAAATTAAGATTGGGGTTTTTATTTTTGCAGCACGCAATCTTAGTAATATCTCAAAACCATTAATATCCGGTAACATAAGGTCTAAGATTACTAGATCATAACCACCAACTTTACCAAGTCTTAAACCTTCTACACCAACTGAAACTTTATCGCAAACTATCCCTTCTGAAGCTAAAGTTAGTTCAATTAAGTTAGCCATTTCCGGCTCGCCTTCAATTAACAAAACTCTCATTATTTTTCTCCATAAAATTCAATTTTTATATTGTGCTATAATTTATAGTTAATTATTATTAACTAAATTATACTTTTTAGTGCTTTATACATTCATTAATAACATAAGTAAAGAATATTTACTCAAATTGATAAAATTTTTACTATTAAGCTCTATCTGTGGTTTAAAAACTATGGCGTTTAAAATGAAATTTATTAAATAATTAAATGATTTTCTTAGTTTTGATGCTCTGACATTTTCTTATGATATAAGGCACCAAAATCTATAGGATCAATCATTAAAGGCTGGAATCCTGCATCTTGAGTACAGCTAGCTATAATTTTTCTGGCAAATGGAAATATCATTGCCGGACAATGAACGGATAATAAAACCGGATGTTGTTCAGAATCAATATTAATTAAATTAAATACTCCAGCATATTTTAATTCTATCTGAAATAATTTATATTTCTCATTTCTTGCAATTGCCTCGATATTTAACTCTACTTCATAGAAATTTTCTTCCGATAAATTAGTAATATTTATATCTAGAGATAAATCAATTTGAGGGCGTTGATCCAAAGCCGCAAGAGAAGACGGGGCAGAAGGGTTCTCAAGAGATAAATCTTTTATATATTGTGCATTAACGGAAATATGCGGCATTGTCTCATTAGTATCGGTGTTTATTGTACTCATAAAAATCCTTATTAAAAATTTAATATAATTTTCTACATAAAAAAGTTATGTTAGCGGTAAAGTTACGCCTACTTGTTTCATATATTTTCCTTGGCGATCGGCATATGAAGTATCACAAATTTGATCACTCTTTAAAAATAAAAACTGACAAGCACCTTCATTTGCATATATTTTAGCAGGTAATGGAGTAGTATTAGAAAACTCTAAAGTTACATGTCCTTCCCACTCCGGTTCTAACGGAGTCACATTTACTATTATACCGCATCTTGCATAAGTGGACTTGCCGACACAAATAACTAATACATCACGCGGTATTTTAAAATATTCTATAGTTCTGCCAAGGGCAAAGCTATTAGGTGGGATAATACACACATCTACTTCTCTATCAACTAAATTATATTCACTGAAATTTTTTGGATCAACCGTAGTAGAATTTATATTGGTGAATATTTTAAATTCATTAGATACTCTAGTATCATAGCCGTAAGAAGATAAGCCGTAAGAAATAATCTTTTCTTTATTATGCACTCTTACCTGCTTTTCCGCAAAGGGCCGTATCATACTGTGATTTATAACAGCTTCTTTTATCCACTTATCTGACATTATAGCCATAATCAAAACTTGATTTAATTAATAAACTAATGATTATAACTCATAATTATTTACAATACAAAATTTTTCTTTAAAACTATAAGTCTGAGACTACTTGAATAATGATAGTGATAATAATACAACATTATATACTTAAAATTAAATTATTACAAATTAAAATAGTTTTTTATTGTCAATTCTGAAAAGAATTATTATATTATAGTGTAGTTGATTTATATTTATTAATACTAAAAATTTATTTTGTATAGTAATATTTTATTTAAGTTTATAGGAGCTTTATTAAAGTGAAAAAATTATTATTAGCTGCAAGTATTATTTGCCTTGCATCGGCTGGTCTTGCCGAAGAAAATCCAACACCTGTTATTTCTAATTCTGATACTGAAATAAAATTAGAAGGATTCTATTTATTTGAAAACGGTTATATTAAACAGGATCATTTAATTTTATTTGATAAAAATGTAACTGATAACAGGAAAAAGCTAGGGTTTTACACGGAAGCAGCGTTTGCGGCCACTATTGCTAAAACTATCAATGATGTAATAGCAGGTGCTAAAATAGTGCTTCAGCCTACTACAAGAGCAAAAACCTCTACAAGTTATAATGGATCACATATATTTATTGAAACTAGTTACGGTAAAGTAGAACTAGGCTCTCCTGCTGATGCAAGCGCTAAGTTGCGTATTACCGGTAGTCAAGTAACCGCAGGTACCGGAGGATGGTCTAGATATGCTCTACTTGACGGTCAATATATGCGATATAATGGTTTAAAATCGGATTTTGATACTAATGCTAGCTTTTATCTTGAGTCATACTCTAATTCTTTTAATCAAATCAATGATAAAGCTGAGAGAGCTAGAAGATTGAATTTTTTCACGCCTAAAATGAAAGGCTTCCAAGCCGGAGTTTCTTATACTCCCGATACTGCTAATACAGGCGGTAATAGAGATATAAATAATTTAACGTTTGAAAGCTCAGGCAGAAACGGAGTTAGTGTTTCTAAAACCGGAATAAAGACGGTTAAATTAGAAAATAACGAAACCATGACTATTAATCAGAATATTAGGGATGCTTTTTCTGCCGGCTTAACTTATGAACATGAAATTAGCGAAGATGCAGATTTAAAACTATCTGTCACCGGAGAATACGGTAAACCTGCTCGTCGTCTTATTCATGCTAAAATGGACGGAACTACAATTCAAGTACTTAATACCTATAAGCTTTCTAATTTAAAAGCATATAATCTTGGAGCTGTATTTACTTATGGTAATTTCTCTTGTGGTGCTTCTTACGGTAATTTAGGTAAAAGCTTAACCGCTAAGGAATATTATAAAGTCGGTCGTGATACCTATTATTACAATGGAGCAGTTGCTTATGGACAAGGACCTATAAAAACAAGTCTTGAATATCTTAAAACTTCAAGATATAAAAACACCGTTGATGCTGTAAGCCTCGCTACTGAATATAAGATCATGCCTGGTTTATTACCATATGCTGAAATTTCTCATTTCCAAGCTAAAGGTAAGCCTGTATATTACCCTGAAGCACCTAGTAAAACAACACGAGGTACTGTTGGTCTTATAGGCACAAAACTTAAGTTTTAATTATTAATAAATTAATTGCCATCACTATTATAATCAAGGTTTAGAGTAATCTTATGCCTTGATTATAATATTTTTTAATTGAACGATCAATAAACTTTATAGTTCCGTCGTTGTAATAATCTTGTTTTCTCTTCTGTTAAATCTTTAAACCATTCTATTAGCTTACAGTGCTCTAATTCTTGTCAAATTATGCTTAGCTTTTGTACTTCAAGTACCGGGGCCAAACCTTGAAAAATTTATGCTATACTGCCTTTTGATTAAATAAAATTATATATTTTACTTTTTTTTATTTTTAGGTATTGATTTTCTCTGATTACCATATATTGTGATATATGATTTTTATTATTTTAAAACAGGAGTAACACTATGAATCATGCTCAATTTACAAGCTCAGGATATTCCTTTGTAAAAGGATTAAAAGCAGTTTACAAGATATGCAACCGCTTCTAAATTATTATTTAAAGATGCATATAATTTTGTAGTTCCAACTTAAAAAATATTTACAATATTACATGCTTTAAATATTCAGAAAGTCTATACAAAAGACAGGGATTTTGAGGCAGCATTGAAGTTTTTTAATATGCAACAGGATAATTCTCTAAAGATATGTAACTCAGAACATCGAAAACCAGCATCAGAGGACAATGAAAATCTTTTCCCTCCTATATTAAATGTATTTAAAAACATGATGGAAACCATTATAGATAAATATATTACTGCAATCCCTCATTTAATGATTATAGGTTTTACCTTAAAAAAACTTCAAACCCCAACCACGTTATAAGCAAATTTGATGCAATAAAGGTACCAGCACTTATGGCTGCCACTATCGAAAAACCTTTAATAGATACAATTAGAGAGGATTGTTCTACTATAATTCAATTTTTCAAAGATAGTAATACGCTATTAACTGGTGTTTATAACCTTTTCGGTAATAATAATGAAAATTTTACATATTATCAATTAGAGGAAGGGGTTATTAGGATGATCAAGTTGATGTTATAGGAGTATAAAAACTTTTAATAATAGAACGGTACAAGCGAATTTATAAATAATTGTATAAAACCATATAAAATATGCTATTTTTTTGTATATACTCAATCTTTATTATAATTATGATGAAAATCTATTATTTTTTGGGAAGCCCATAGGAGGTAATTTACCGGTACTACCTCTTTTGCCTAAAAATGCAACAATGTTTTTCTCAAGTTTTACTTTTCCATTGTTATTCCAACCTAAGCCGTCTTCTTTATTGAATATTTTAATATCTAGAAGCTTAGCATTCTTAAATTTTTGCAGCGTTACACCTTGCCCTTTTTTCATTTCAGGTATTTCATCTATATTAAATACCAGTAATTTACGACTTTCACCGATACAAGCAATACTATCCCCGTTTACAGGTAAACAAGCTATACATACATGACCATCCGGTACATTCATAATTTGCTTTCCTGTTTTTGTTTGAGCCATTACTTCATTTGAATTAACTAAAAACCCCTTACCTACACTACTTGCAAGTAATAAAAGCTGATCAGGTTTATAGACTAAAATATTCGTAATATCGTTATTACCTATATCCACAAGTAGCTTTATAGATTCCCCTGTTCCTTTACCTTTGGAAATATTATCGGCAAGCAAAGTAAAAAATCTGCCTTTTGAATTAACTATTAATATTTTATCAGTCGTGTAAGCTTCTAAAATAAATTTTTCTGCATCACCTTCTTTATATTTGATAGTCGATAAATCGGTGTTATGACCTTTTAACGAACGCACCCACCCCATTTTTGAGCAGATAATAGTAATCGGCTCTTTAGTAATGAAAGCCGTTATATCAACTACTTGATTCGTAAGCGTTACTTCCTCAAAGCTTGTACGCCTTGCTCCTATTACCGTATTTAATCCAAATTTCGTTTGTACTGTTTTGATTTCTTTTTTAACTATTTTCCATAGTTCTTTAGGATTATTTAGAATGTCTTCTAATATAGCTTGTTGCTTCTGCAAATTACTATGCTCATTAATAATTTCCTGCTCTTCAAGCTTGCGAAGCGAGCGAAGACGGGTATTTAATATCGCTTCTACTTGTATTTCGGTTAGTTTAAACCGCTCCATCATTATCGCTTTTGGCTCATCTTCTTCACGAATAATTTTAATTATCTCATCAAGATTTAGATAAGCTATCCTAAGCCCTTTTAGAATTTCTAAACGATGCTTGATTTTGTTTAAAAGATAAGTTGATCTGCGAGTAACAATATTTTGTCTATGATATAGAAACTCTTGTAAAATCTCTAAAATATTCATTACTCTCGGCACGTTATTACTGCCGATCACATTCATATTTAACTGAATGCGGCTTTCTAAATTCGTTAGCTTGAATAGAGATTCCATAACTATTTGCGGATCACATCCCCGATCTCGCGGCTCTATAACCAACCTTATAATGTCTGTTGATTCATCTCTAATATTGCTAACAAGGGGAATTTTTTTATCCTTTAGTAATATTGCTATTTGTTCTATAAGTTTTGATTTCTGAACCTGATAAGGTATCTCGGTTACGACTATCTGATATGTACCGTAACTTAGCTCCTCTTTTTCCCATCTGCTTCTCACTCTAAGACTACCGCGTCCAGTAGTATATGCAGCATTAATAACTTCAGCTTTATCAATAATTATGCCGCCGGTCGGAAAATCAGGACCTTTGACAAAGTGCATTATATCGTTAATTTCAGCTTTCGGATGGTTGATTAAATGTATTAGAGCATCACAAAGCTCATGTAAATTATGCGGCGGTATATTGGTTGCCATACCGACTGCTATCCCTTCAGAACCATTAGCTAGTAAATTCGGAAAACTTGCCGGCATTATTACCGGTTCTAAATCGGAACCATCATAAGTAGGGCGAACATCTACCGTATCTTTATCGATGTCCTCCATTAATAACGTACATATGTCCGTCATACGTGATTCGGTATAACGCATAGCTGCTGCATTATCACCGTCGATAGAGCCGAAATTACCCTGCCCATCAATTAAAGGATAACGCAACGAAAAATGCTGAGCAAGGCGTACCAAGGTATCATACACTGCCACATCACCGTGCGGGTGGTATTTACCTATTACATCACCGACCACCCTCGCACATTTTTTATAGCCGGAATTCGGCTCAAGCCTTAACTGTAGCATTGCGTATAATAACCTACGATGTACAGGCTTGAGTCCGTCACGTACGTCAGGAAGCGAACGTGACATAATTGTTGATAACGCATAAGCAAGATAACGCTCTGATAATGCATTACCAAAGTCAATATTTTCTATTTTAGCTTCTTTCATAAGTTATTTAGTTTTTATTTATAATCATTGCGAGCAGTCGTTGTTGCGTGGTTCTATATGTCATTCCTGCGAAAGCAGGAATCCAGAAAAAAAGTATAAACACAGCAAATTCTTAAAATTAAAAGCTCGACTTATCTCGCTTTATGATGGATTTCTGCTTTCGCAGGAATGACATAAGAGTATACAAATATCACTTCAACACACAACTCTGCTTATTATAAGCTAATTTCTTACAAACCGCTTTAGCTTGACTAAGACTACCATAATCACCGGCTAAGATTAAATAGAAAAATTTGCCGTCGTCATATTTAACTTTTTTGGTTGTGATAACAACATTTTTAAGAATTTTCGGGAATTGCTTTTTTATTCTTTCCCCTTCTTGCATTGCTTCTGCTTCAGATTTTACCGAACCTAGTTGTACTTTATAACTTTCATTATTTTTACAATTTTTAGCATTACTAACCTTATCTTTACTTCCTTTTTCAAGCTTTATTATATTTAAATCCGTTTCATTTTTGGAGTTATTATTTGGCTCTATTAATGCAATAAGGTTAGATATTTCATCAAAAGATTCATCGCTTTGACTTTGGTTGCGAGAATCTATACTCATAGGTTTCTCAGGATCAGGAAGCAATTTTACGGTTTTAATATTTGTATCTTTAGCAATAAGATTTTCATATATCGTACTATGTACTGCGGCTATTTGGTTATTTTCTATTATAGACGGTTTTATTTTTGTAGGCAGCTCATCAGGATAAATAGTAATTACCGGCTTGCTATTCTGATAATATTGATAACCAAAATAAATAGCGGATATACATACTAAAAATACTAGAAATATTTTAATAAAAATATTATTGATCATATTTAGTAAATTGATAATAGAAAAACGTCATTGCGAGGAAAAATTGTAAGTTTTGACGAAGCACTCTCAGGAGTATTATTTCATCAGATTGCCATGCAGCCTACGGCTGCTCACAATAACGACTCGGTATCCACATGAGCAATACCTCCTTGCAATGACGATGAAAACCTAACTACATTTTGTTCATTGGTTCTACACCTATCACTTCGAGACCACTAGCTATAACTTTCTGTATGGCACTTGCAAGAGCAAGGCGTGCTAGAGTTAATTCTTTATTGCTCTCAATTACAAATCTATAATCGCTATTTTCTTTACCGAAATTCCACATAGAATGAAATTTTGAGGCTAAATTTATTAAATAAAATGCGATGCGATGCGGTTCAAAATATTTTGCAGATGCTTCTAATGTTTTTGTCCAACTAGCCAAAAGTTTTATAATCTCAATTTCTTCTTCAGAGGATAATAAAGATAAATCATACTTACCTGATTCAAAGTTATTATAAGATTCAGGCATTAATTCTCTAGCTTTTGATAAAATAGATATCGTTCTCACATGTGCATATTGTACATAAAAGATAGGATTTTCTCTTGATTGTTCTTTCACTTTTACCAAATCAAAATCAAGTGGCTTATCATTTTGTCTAGTCAACATCATAAATCTTATGATATCTTTCCCCACCTCATGATTTACGTCTTGCACACTAGCAAAGCTCCCAAGACGTTTTGACATTTTAACCGGTACACCGTTTTCAACGAAATTGACCAATTGACAGATTTTAACGTCCACTTTAACCTGCTCCTTACCTAAAGCTTTAACTATTGCCTCAATTCTTTTAACATATCCACTATGATCGGCACCAAGTACATAAATTAAGTGATTCGCTCCCCGCTCTATTTTATCCTTAGCATATGCAAGATCAGAAGCAAAATAAGACCAACTTCCATCAGCTTTTTCTATAGGACGATCTTGACTATCACCGTACCTAGTAGATTTAAATAATTTTTGAACTCTATTATCCCACTCTTCGTGAATTTTACCTTTAGGGGCAGGTAACGTACCTTCATAAATGAGCCCCATACGCTCCAGTAGTTTAACTGTTTCCTCTATCTCACCTTTATCATGCAATGATTGCTCAGAGAAAAATATATCATGTTTAATCCCTAAATCTGCTAAATCTTTTCTATTTAAATCAAGCATTTTTTCTACGGCAAAACTTTTAATTATTTTGAACCTTTCAGCATAGTTCATCGTTAATAATTTATTGCCGTATTCTTTCGCTAAAATTTGCCCAAGCGGAATTAAATACTCTCCCGGATATAACCCGGCAGGGATAGTAATTTGCTCACCTAAAGCCTCTTTATAACGTAATAATACCGTACTAACTAAATCATTTATTTGTGAGCCTGCATCATTAACATAATATTCTTTTGTAACGGAATAACTTACCTTTTGCAAAATCCTTGCTAGCACATCACCATATACCGCACCCCTAGCATGCCCTATATGCATTGGACCGGTGGGATTTGCCGAAACATACTCGATGTTAATATTTCTGCTTTTATCTATATCAATTTCAAAAAACTTTTCTTCATGCTGTAAAATATCCTTTATTGATGCCTGCCAACTATCAGCTTTTATAGTAAAATTAATAAAGCCCGGTCCTGCTATTTCTATACTTGCAATATAAGGTAATGTTATAAGGACTTCTTTAAATTTTAAAGCCACTTCCCGAGGAGCAATACTTTCTTTAGCTGCAATAATCATTGCAATATTACTTGATAAATCACCGTTAAAACTATCTTTCGGTATTTCAATAGTAGCAATATTTGCTATTTCTTGATTATTATATAATTGCCTGCTTGCCACAATTATATCTTGTTTCAATTGATTAAATATATTCATAATTATTAAATGTTATTAAAATTCAGCGAATAGAATTCTTACAAACGCTCGCTAATAAGGAGGAATTTGTAGGAGACACAGAACGCAGCACTGCAGCGTACACTTTAGTACGTGAGGATGCGAGTACCGGAGCGACGCACAAATTACCCTTAGAAGCAAGTTATGTAGGAAGTCGAGCAGAGCTGATTATATTCCTGAATGGCAAAACGGTCAGTCATCCCTGCTATATAATCAGCAACAACTCTAGCTTTACTATATGTTTCATTAGAGTCTATTAGCATTTTCCAATTAACCGGCAATAAATTAATATCATCCATATAAACCTTAAACAGACCTTGTACGATTTTAGTACATTTAAGGCTGATGGCTGTAATTTTATTACTTTTATAAACTCGCTCATGAAGAAACTTCTTAGTTTCCTTAATATTTTTATTAGTTTTTTCCGTAAAATCCACTATCTGATAATTTAAGTTACGTATCTCATCTATGTTAGTAATTTTTTCTTTATTTAAATTTTCTTTTGTTTGCCATAATAAATCGGTAATTAACTCATGTATTAGCTTACGTACTACCTCATAAATCAGACATGAGGAACTAATATTTTTAAATTTTGACTTGAGTTCAACAACATGTTGATCAATATATTTAAGTTCAGCAAGACTATTAAAATCGATAATTTTAGCACCGATACTATCTTCCAAATCATGCGAAATATAGCTAATATCATCGGCAAGAGCTGCTATTTGAGCCTCTGCTGATGCATAGGTACTAAGTTCTAAATCATTTTGCTTATTATACTCTGCTATATATTCATTTATCTCGCCTAGTATAGGACCGTTATGTTTTACTATTCCTTCTAAAACTTCCCATGTTAAATTTACTCCATTATAAGCCGCATATCTTTTTTCAAGTAATGTTAGTATCTTTAAAGATTGAGCATTATGAGAAAAGCCGTTATACTCTCTCATACATTCATTTAAAGCCCGCTCTCCCGCATGACCGAAAGGCGTATGCCCAAGATCGTGAGCAAGTGCTATTGTCTCAGCTAAATCATTTGATAAATTTAAAGTACTAGCGACCGAACGTGCAACAGTCGAAACCTCTAGAGAATGAGTTAGCCTATTTCTGTAATGATCTCCCTCGTGATTAATAAAAACTTGAGTTTTATATTGCAAACGCCTAAATGCATTAGTATGTATAATGCGATCACGATCACGTTCAAACTCGTTTCTATAAGAGGTCGGGATTTCCTTATATAATCTTCCCCTACTTTTAAGAGGATCAGAAGCGTATGAAGCAAGCATCGTTATCCTTTATTTTGAAAGACGTTGTGGTGGTTCTAACTTTTCGTCATTGCGAGGAAATTGCATAGCAATTGACGAAGCAATCTCAGGAGTTTGTTATTATTTCATGAGATTACCACGCAGCCTACGGCTGCTCGCAATGCCGATTGGGTATCCACACAACAAACCAACTTGAAAAATATCAAGATATACTATATAATTTATGAGACTTTTACAAGGTAATT
>NZ_BCMR01000014.1:0-20242 GCF_001653015.1 Rickettsia sp. Tenjiku01 | reverse complement strand
ACAGCTTCTGTAGGAGCAGGAGGAGTAACAACATCTGATCTTGCTTCACTACTTACAGTTTTTGGGCTAGAAGTTGCTACAGAAGACGAAGCTGTCGGCGTTGTTACCGCAGGTGCCGACGTACCTCCGCTTGCAGCAATATTATCATTTGGTAGTCCGCCTTTCCCTACCTCTAAATCACTTGCTCCTCCACCTTGACCAGCTTTTAAATCACCAACTCCTCCTCTACTTGCTATCTGATCGCCCCCCTTAGTTGCAGCACCCGCAGTAGCAAGTACTGCCATAGCTGCCTTAAATATTACTTGCGGTTTTATAGCAACATTATTAAGAGCTACTCCTTCCGTCATATCTGCAGCAAATTCAGCTAGCTGACTACTAAAATTATACATCAAATACAATGTAAAACATGCCATAACTAACGCAAGCAAAATATTTTTAATTTTCTCAAAAAGCACTTTTGGAGACATGAAAAACATTCCGGGCCCTAAAACTACTCCTGATAAAAACTGGAATTTAGCAAGAAATTTATCGGTAGGGGTATTACCCGGTTTACTATCGACAATTTCACTTACACTATCTTTTGTAAAGTTAAATACCGTGGTAATAGGGTTATTTAACATATAACCTAAACTATTTTGACAGCTTTCTACGGCATCTTTATCAGGATATTGTGACGTATCATCCCAATCATTATTAATGTAAAATATTAAAACATCCCTCTTAGAAGTAATGCCACCTTGAATTTTGTCTTCTATACTATTGTGAATTAACTTGCTCTTATATTGACATTTACCGTAGAAACCATAATCATATACCGAAAACATCGTGATCATAAAAGTAACGACCACCATAGGTTGTAGCAAGAACGAGATCATTAGTTTAACCCAGCTCTCAAAATAATTTCTTGTATATGCGAATAAAAACATAGGTACAAAAAGAGGAGCCAAAATACCGAGTATTACTATAGATATCATACACATAATCGTTGCATTAACCATAAAGGCAGCAACCGAAATCACAAGTAACGGATAAGAAAGAGCGAGTGACACCAACATCATATTACCGGAGATTATCGCCGGAATTAGCAAATAAATATATGGTGGAGCACTAAAACTAAAGAAATCAAAATTTAAAAAATCATGACTGCGATAAGCATTTTCGACAAGTAACGTAGATAATATATCAAGCCCTAAATAATGAGCTACCCTACAATCTAATGCATCCCATAATGCAATATAAGAAACGGTACCGTCATAAGAAAGATTGTTAAATTTACATAAACCGGACGGAGCAGCATTCATAACCCAACTTGCTAAACCGTTTATACCGTCAAGTAAGAAAGGAAACGCCCACTGAATCATGCCGTCTAACCGGTCATACGGAGAACCATTACCAGGGGTTATATTAATTCCTATTGAAAAATAAGTTACGAATATCATTTTCAATATAAAATTTATATACTCACTTTTTGGCGGCACTTCACCTGCAAGTAATAGTTTAAAGCCAAAAAACATAACATATAAAGTTAGAAAAGCCGTAACTATTTTATACATTCCTACTTGAAACTGAAAGAATGCACTATCTTGCCTTGAAACCAAATTAACCACTTGGCTTACATTATCAAAACTACAAACATCTTTACTAATTAGTAATCTAGCAATCATTTGCCTCATACATTCTATAAGAGGAGAAGTCATGACTACTGCAGTTTTTGAAGCATTATAAGCTTTTTGATAACATCCATCACCCGCTGCACTACAGGAAACTAAAGCTAAAGGATCGGTAGGAGTTTTATTTGGATCCTCAATAAAATCCTTATCTGCTACATCCATAAAGCTATTATACATGGATTTTGGAAACGGCTCTTTCATATATTTACAGCCGACGGGAATGTCTCCTGTAAATCCTTTTGTCGATACGCATATTCTATCTTTATCTTGAATAACTTTCCAATATATTACAGGAAAGCCTAAATCAAATGCAAACCCGTCATCACCGGGCTTACCACTATATGGAACATGATATTCCTTTTTTTTATTTGCCCACGCTGTCTTTATATCATCCCAAGGGTCGCTCCCTGTTAAGACGGCTTTAGCAATAGCAAGTGCCGATTCTGCAACAGATTTTGCCCGAGATACAATTAATTTAGCATTATTACATAAAGCAAAGCGTAATTCTGGATTTTTAGGATCAATTCTGTTTTCACGAGTACATTGACCTCCGGGAAAATTCCCAAAGTTACTATCGTTAAATAAATCACTGTCGTTTATTTTAAGCTTTAAAAACGTATTCATGTATAAAACGGGAGAGACAAGATTCATTACCGCAAAAGTAAAGAACGGAGCAACAATACATGTATGAGAAAATTCAGTACGCAGCAAATCGCCTACGCCTTGGGTTTCGCAAGTTAAGCCACTCAAAACATCTACAATGCTATCAAGAGTATCTTTAGCATGAGTTTTAGTAACTATCCCTAAATTTAGGGCAAAGCTTAATACTAATGTTATAAGTATACTACGAGGAAATAATGTCATAACTAGTTACTTGCCTCGCATTGTAAAAATGTCATCCCGTGGCTTGTCCACGGGATCTCAGAATACAGTCTGTGAGACAAGATCCCGCGGTCAAGCTGTGGGATGACAGACAGGCATTTATAATGTTTTAACTGCGGCATAAAATATAGGTAACCATTTATCCGGATCATTGCCGTGTTTCTCTCTAATTTGATCGAGCAATATTACAGTCTCAACTCTACCGGATAAAACACTGATGATGTTATCCATACCATCTAAGCTAACTTTTGCCACTACGGCATCTATTCCTTGTTTTATTAAAAAATAACGTGTAGTAGGGTCGGTAGTTTTAATTAAAATATATTCTCGCTGACTTAACATAAATGCACTACGATAAATATCCGTAGCTTTCAAATTAGGTAAAAAAATCTGCGTAGCTGTTTGTTGAATCAACGTATCACTAATTCTACTTTTTGCAGCATCTTCAACACTCTGCGTAGCAAATATAACAAAAGTATTTAATTTTCTCAACACTTTTAACCAATCTTTGATCTTAGGTGCAAATACCGGATTATCGATTAAAGCCCATGCTTCATCAAGTACTATCATAGTTTTCTGCCCATCTAAAGAGATATTAATACGATGGAAAATATATAGTAATACCGGTGCAAGGCTTACAGGATCTTTAAGTAATTCAGTCATATCAAAACCGAATACTCTTGCTTTTTGTAAATCAATATCATCTATTTCATTGTCAAATATCTTAGCGTGTGAACCTTTACCAACCCACATTGCAATCCTACTTGCCAAACTATTTGGTGTATCAATACCAAGAAATGCTATAACATTACTAAGCCTTCTATCTTGTTTTGCTAATCTAAAATTACCGCTTACCGCTTGAGATAAGATTTTATTATCTTGTGCAGTTAAACTTTCACCGTTAGAAGTTACAAGCACACGAAGCCACTCTAAAATAAACGTTCTATTCTCACTAGTATCTTCAAGCTGTAAAGGGTTAAAGTTGCATTTTAAACCCGGATCAATTACTGTATAAACTCCGTTTAAAGCACGTATAAATATTTCTGCTCCTCGATCTTTATCAAACAAGAACATACGAGGTTTGAATTTTTGTGCTTCAGCACATAAGAAATTCATAAGCACTGTTTTACCGGCACCGGTTGGACCGATAATGAGAGTATGTCCAACATCCCTTACATGGAAATTAAAATAAAACGGTGTACCTGAAGTAGTATCAAGTACTGTGACATATTCTCCCCAATGGTTATCTCTAATTTTACCGAGCGGATAATTATGTTGTGAGGCAAAGCTAGCCATATTAAGAGTATTTATAGTGGATTTACGCACTATATAATCCATATTTCCCGGCAACTGTCCCCAATAGCTAGGTTCCATGTTAACTTTTTCTCTAACCGGCTGAATTCCTGAATTAGAAAGCTCAACTGCTGCCATTGACAATATATCTTCCAAAGCTTTAATATTATTTGCGGAACATAACAGCGATAAATGATGCTCACCGAAAGCGATATCACCGCTAGTGGCCATATCAAGGGCCGTATTAATTTCAGCAATTTGTGAAGTAGCTTTATCACCGGATTGTATCATTCTATTTTGCTGTAATTGCATTTTACCGATCGCTACTGTTCTATTAACAAAGACAAAGCTTTGCGTCATAACAAATTCAAAAGGCATTTGCAGGAATCCGTCAAAAATTCCTGCCGAAGTATTAGGACCGTATTCAAGTATACTGATCATTCCAGCATATTTCTTGCCAAGCGGACTTCTTGCTTCAATAGTACGAGAATCAAAAAATAAGCGATGAGTCGGTAAATATTCGTCAATAGTACCACGCGGTAATGCTATAGGACCCGGTGAATCGCCGCAATTGATTAAAGATGAAAGGAATTCTAAAATTTCACAATAACTACCTGACTGCGTTTGACGAACTCCAAGTAATCTTGCTCCGTAACTTCTGAATGTATTAATCACTCTAGTTGACATTTCTTGAAGATTTTCTTTCATCTCTTTCATGTCGTTTTCCCAAGCGGTTTTATTAGATTTCTGTCTAAGCTTCTTTAGAAAATACTCAACTATAGCAACACCACCAGTATCAGGCTTATATAAAATACTAACATATAATTCATTAAAAAACGACCTAGCCCCAGCATGTTTCTTACGCCATTCTGCACCTAAATAAGTAATAAAATCATTAGGGACTTTTACGGTAGGATCATAAGTAAATTCCGTATCGTCAAATATTACTGCTTTACGTCTTCTAATAGTATGGAAATACATAACGATATTTCCCGAAGCCATATTTTTAAGTAAGGCATTTCTGATATTCTTTTTAATGTCTAGATCTTCATCATCAGCAGTTTCAAAAGAAAATCCATTTATTTTAATAACTTGTAATAAAGAATTATCTTTTGTTAAAATAGTATTACTATCCCAATGACATTTATAAGGAATAAAATGCGAAGTGGGTCTTTCTTGTTTAGACCTTAATTCTTTAGCGGCTCTAGTTCTAAATAATTTCATTACCTCACCTGATTTAACTATTTTGATTTATTTTGTCAGTTATACCTCTTTTTATGTCATTCCCGCGTAGGCAGGAATCCAGATTTTTTGTTGTCATCCCGTGGCTACGACCACGGGATCTTGTATCACAGACTATGTCCTCAGATACCACGATCAAGGCGCGGTATGACATTAAATGTTACTGGATTCCCGCCTACGCGGGAATGACATAAAACTCAAATATTATACGAATTTGCTCCGTAGTAAAATTTATTAGGACATTGGCTAGTTCTTGACATTTTATTTAAATATAGCTCTATGAATCTCGGTTCTTTAAAACATATAATATAAGCTACCAAATGCAAAGCAGCTGCAATGAATAAAATCATAATGCCGTTATTCCAAATAAATACTATCATCGTCATTATCATATTTAATGCAGCAAACTTAATACTTACTCCAAATATCATCGGCGGTCTAGTTAACCCTACAAATAAAAGATCGGATGCTAATGCTCCTGCCATAAAAAACCTCTATTAATTTATATTAATATCAAACATAGTTGACAATATTGAATTCGGTGCTTCACTATTCACACAATGTACGTAACCATTATTATTTTCAAGGGCATTAACTGCTATCTTAATTAATGCTTCTTCGATGAAATTATTACTATCATCTAACATTGATTTCAACACGTTAATATCTCGTATTTTTATATTATACGGAAATATCTCGGATACCTGTAATATCTCATATGGCAATATTAAATGTTCTGCACTTAATGCAGAAGCAATTGTTGCTAACGTTAAGTTAACATTTAATAAATGCGTTTTCTCCTGATCGTCGCTCGCAAATGGTGCTATCACGGGTATAATATTATTATCTGCAAAATTTAATAAAATTTCTGGATTAATCATAATAGGCTCGCTTAAAAAGCCAATATTTATAACATCATGATTTACAATTTTTCGGTAAGATAGTTTTGATTTTTTTGCTTGCAGTAAATTAGCATCCTTACCTGAAATACCAACTGCATAACAACCTATACTACTTAACTTTGTTACTATAAGCTTGTTAACGTAACTGGATAAAATTTCCATAATAATAGGATTATTTAGAGAACTATAGTCGCTTATTTTACTAATTTTTTGACTAAAATTTTCATCTATTTGTGATATTAAAGACGAACTTCGTAAATCAATATGATCATGTACTATATATATTTTAGCACCGCACATCTCAAGCAATCTAACAGATTCAATAAAAGCCGTAAATAATTTATCGTCAATAATAATAGTAGCAGGTAATTTTAGAACTATTGCTTGATTCTTCAACTCACTACTACACTTTATTATATTCTTAATTATAGCAATGTTATTTAATGAAGAAATACTATCTACCTCTTTATTTTTGAGGTTTGATGCATTTTGCCAAACTAGCTTTAAGTTCTCTTGCACCTTCTTTACTCCTATTGCTTACATACATAACATTACATGAGTAGTTTAAAGTTGCAAGAAAATTCTGTGCTTCATCGTAAAGGTTTTGATGATCCGTAACTTTATCGGATTTTGTGAAAATAATTTGAAATTCTCTTTTATTTGCAAGTAATAGATCAGCTACTTTCTTATCATTTTCTTTTATACCCCTTCTTGAATCAATCAATAAGTTAACTAACCTTAAATTATAACTATTTCGTAAATAATAACTAATTAACACTCCCCACTGCTCTTTGACTGATATAGGAACAGTAGCAAAACCATAACCGGGAAGGTCAACTATAATAAGTTTATCTGCAAGGTTAAAGAAATTGATTTGCCTAGTACGCCCTGGAGTATTAGAAACTTTAGCAAGATTTTTATTATTACATATCGTGTTTATTAGGCTTGATTTGCCGACATTTGACTTACCGACAAAAGCAATTTCCGGTAATGAAAAATTGGGGATTTGATTTATATTCATAGCACCGGCTACAAATTTAGCTTGATGACGAAAAAGTTTACTGCCATCAGTTGATTTTGTAGGCACTATTTTCTGAGTAGTCATAATTTGCTTTCGTATTGGATGTAAGGCATTGCCTGTGAAGTCGTCATTGCGAGAAGGCATTATTGCGTGGTTCGGTAAAATTCGCTGTGTTACCCCGTGGCTTGACCACGGGGGTCCATAAAAACAATAAAAAATACTAATAACTTTAGTATTTTTAACTGGATCCCGTGGTCAAGCCACGGGGTAACACAGCGAATTTTACCGAACCACGCAATAATGCCTTCTCGCAATGACAGGAAAACCAAACCATGCAACAACACTGAGTTAGGAATGGCATCAGCAGACTTCAACAACGCTATAAGTGAGCTAGCATGACATTAAAAAATATGGTAGCGGGGGCTGGATTTGAACCAACGACCTTCAGGTTATGAGCCTGACGAGCTACCAAGCTGCTCCACCCCGCAATAATTGAGAATTGACGATTTATCTGTGTTATATTTTGTTGTTAGTGTCATTCTTGCGTAAATACCGAGTAGCCGTAGACTGCACGGCAACCCAGAAAAAATAATAAAAAAATTCTATAAATCAAAATTGTTTACTGGATTGCTTAGTCAATTGCTATGCAATTCCCTCGCAATGACGATTTGTTATCCACAAACAAAGCCTAGCTAGCTTCTTTCTTACTACCGAAAGAAAGACCTGAGAATCTTTTATTGAAATCACTAACACTTTTGTTCGATTGATTTACTACATTTCCGGAATCTTTATTCCATGCCGGATGCTTTCTAAAATCAACATCCATTAAAATTTCACCTGTAGGATGAGTAGACATTGTTTCAAAAACATCGCTTCCTACTTTAATCAAAAACTTTTTATATTCTGGATGTATACCGCTTTTCATAATGATTTTGCTGTTTTAGTCTGAATTATTTTTTTCTTAATAGCTCTAGCGTTACTTGATAAAACATTATCATCGGTTTTTAGAATATATGCATCAAAACCCCCGGCTTTTTCCACTGAACTAATACATCTAGCATTAACCGATAATCTATATTCCCCGGCTGTTATATCACTTGTAAACTTAACCGATCTTAGGTTAGGTTCAAAACGTCTTCTAGTTTTACGCTGAGAATGTGATACATTGTTGCCGTATAAAACACCCACACCTGTGAGTTCGCACTTACGAGACATAAATACCTTAAAACTTATAAAATATACTTCAAGTAAATGAAGAGTCATATACGAAGATCAACTTCAAAAAGAGCTAAGAGTTCACACGCCGAGGAGCGGAGCGTATACTTAATACGTGAGCACCGCAGATCTTGTAGAACGACGTAGCCAATTTTGAAGTTCATCCAGTATATACAACAGATAAAGAATATAAAGCAATACTCCCCTAGTGTCAAGAGATAATTATTTTGTAGTTAAGTATTAGCTAATGCTTGATTTTTATTAAATAACAGAGTTTTATATAAAAATATAAATTAATTAAACTATTATAAATCCATGCTTATTAATGGGAAGCCAGTTCAAGGTAATATCACCGGACTAATTAAAAAATTAGGCGAGTTGCCTTCAAGTTTTCCTGAATATATTAGACTCCAAAACCATTAAGTACAAAGGAGCAAATTGATCATAATCAAGCAGCTTTTTGTATAATGAAGGATTAAAATTATATAGCAAAGATAATCATCTTGTTGCTCTTAAACAACTACAACAAACTGAACAAATTGCTATAGGTCAAACTGACAGTACTTTTCTTTCCTACTTTCTTATATTAATACTATGATAGGACGTAGCTATCAACAACTGGGACTGTTTGATAATGCTATTCAACAATTTCAAGATAGCATAGAGAATTCTTTTGAAGCAAAGCAATATTATAATGTCGAAAATTCATACAAAGAATTAGTCACTGCACATCAACCACAAGGAACATTAGCCAAGCTAAAGAATTAATGGCAAGATTAGCTTTAGGAGCTGCTTATAAAACTCAAAACCGTAAAGAAAATTCAATAGCACAGTATGCATATGCTTACTCATTACAGCAAGGTATAGTTGATTATGAAGCTGTTCGTGTGGAACAGCATAAAGTTGGTTTTTCTGATAAAGAAAAGATAGGCAGATAATATTCAACAATGCGTTGCTGTAATTTTACATGATCTATTAACTAAAAAAACTGCATTAGCCCATGTTGACAGGTTTACTGATGCTGGTTCTTTAACACATGATGTAATAAGCAACTTTCCTCCTAATACTAAATTAGAAGCTTATTTAGTAGGAGGGCGTGATAGATCTGCAGTATCAATTGCAGTATCAGATGGTAATATTCGTAAAGTAACACAAGAATTAACTAACCACTTTAACGTAAATATAAAATCTGCAGATATAGAAGCCAAGGGAGCCCCATTAGGAATTATATTTGATCCAATAACAGGTAACTGTTCCGGATAGAGAGGATAAAACAACCGCTGCTAGACAAGTACATTTAAGTATATGAAGTAATACTCCTGTACTTTATAAAGCTTTTGATTTCACTAAAAATAAAAATATACCTAATCGCTCTTTAAATGAAATCCAACAAAAACATATTATTCAGCAATATTTATTAGGATCTCATCAAAATCCTCATTCTATGGACACATAGCAATCTAATCAAATATCAAGACCACTTACTAAAGTAGCAGAGGAAATTCAAAAAACTAAAATTAGTAAAAAATGTAGTAACTAAAAAGATTAGTAATCGAGTTCACGAATTGAATCTAAAGGATCAAGAACAAACAAAAATTGTAAATAATTTAATAGCTAAAACTGATTATTTATTATCTAACAAATCCGTTGGAAAGTGTACGTTCAGCAATTAATAAAACATTAGCACTTACTCATTCTACCTACCAACAAGATAGTAATATTAAATTCTGGATACAAAAAAGTGTACAAAAAATAAAAGATTTTGTTCATAAATATTTTTAGTAGTAATAAAACAAAAAATGAACCAAAATTAAACTTAACAAGTGATAAGATATTAAAAAAATATAAGTACTAAGACAAAAAGAGCTGCACCTAGCTATACTCTTACCAATAAAAATATTGCTTTACACAAAAATAATCAACAAAGTAAATAAACTATGCAAATTGAAATTAACTCACAAGAATATAAAATTTTTGATATAAATGATGATTTAGTAATTTATACTAAAGATTTAAATGAAGAGATTGCCTGTAGTTTCTTTTCCGTAAAATTAAATAAAATAGCATTAGCTAGAAATATTAATTCACAACAGTTAGAGCAATTAATTACTGACTTTAATCAGAATGAATTGATACGAATAATTGGAGGTAATGATTCGCCTGAATCATCTAAATACTTGGAAGATATTCGTACTACTTTAAATGGTATTGATAATAATACTAATATGATTAATATAATAGGTTTAGATGCATGTAAAAATATACATCCCAATTCTTTTGAATTAGATGGCTATCACGGGAGAGTTAGAGCTTTAGATTAATTGTAGAATATTAAATTGATACTATTAGAAGAGAAAATAGCTGAGATGTGGGGCGTCACTAATAGCAATATTTATCTTTATGGTCCATTTAGTAAAGAAATAAAGATAGGTACGATGTATTTATACGTGAAATAGGCACAAGACAAGCCTAACATAGTACCGATAACGATTATACGGAATTTTGCAGGACTAAAAATTAAAATAACTATTCCAAGAATAATTACTATTTTTATTATATCATCTGTCGTATAAGAGCTAGAATTTATAGCATAAACATTTAGATTTATACCTAGCAATATTATTATACATAATAAGTTCTTAAACATTTTATACCTCTATAGGCCCAGTAGTTAATCCATTTATAAATTGTTTTAAATAAGGATTATCACTATTACGCATTTCATCTTTACTACCGTACCATTTAATTTTTCCTTGATAAATCATAGCTACTTCTTTAGCTATTTTTGCGGCACTAATCATATCATGAGTTATAGTAATCGTAGTTGCCTCTAACTCTTCTTGGATTTTTATAATTAATTCGTTGATAACATTTGCCATGATAGGATCAAGCCCTGTGGTCGGTTCATCAAGAAATAAAATCGACGGTGTACTACAAATAGCCCTAGCAAGGGCTACTCTTTTTTGCATTCCTCCCGATAATTCGGCAGGGTAAAGCTCGAGTATTCTAGGAGATAAACCAACGGCATTAAGCTTTGCACCGGCAAGGTCGTTTTTTTCTTTCTTAGATAATTTTTTAGTCTCGAAAGTAATATTATCACGTATATTTAAGGAGTCAAATAATGCTCCGCCTTGGAATAAAAAACCTATACCATCCATAATCTCAAATTTTTGTTTACTTGAGATATCTTGGATTTCTACATTATCAATAAAAATTTTACCTTTATCAGGTTTAATCAATCCTACTATATTTTTAATTAGAACTGATTTGCCGCTACCGGAACCACCTAAAATAACTAATGAACTGCCCTTTTTTACATCCAAATCTATTCCGTCTAACACCTTATGATTAGCAAATGATTTATATAATGACCGAATTTTAATTTTAAATTCTTCTACACTCATGCATACTCCAAATAAACAAAAAAACTGTATACTCGTTTAATTTGGAAAAGAGCTAGGCGTTTTATATTTTTTGACCGCAGCGTACATAAACGTACGTGAGGATCAAAAAATATAAAACAACAAAACCAATTTTTCAAATTAAACGAGTATACCTATACTTTAAAAAATAATTCGGTTATTAAATAATTACTGATTAAGATAAGGATAGAAGAATTCACTACTGCCGAGGTAGTTGCTCTTCCAACTCCCTTAGCCCCTTTACCTGAATAATAGCCGCTATAGCAACTTATTATAGAAATAATAAACCCAAAAAATCCTGCTTTAACAAGACCGGAAATTACGTCAATCGGTTCTAAATACTGAAAAGTACTGGTTAAATAAGCTGCACTATTAAAATCAAGTTTATATACCCCTACCAAATAACCGCCCATAACACCAATTATATCCCCGATTAAAACAAGACAAGGCATTGTAATAATAGCTGTTATTACTCTTGGAAAAACTAAATATTTAATAGGATCGGTAGATAAAGTATATAAAGCATCTACCTGCTCCGTTACTCTCATTGTGGCTATTTCGGCGGCGATTGATGCCCCAACTCTTCCCGCTACCATTAGTCCAGCTAAGACAGGTCCAAGCTCTCTAGTCAGCGACAATACTACTACCGTTGCAATAGAGCTTTCAGCTGAGAAACGGGAAAAACCGATATAGCTCTGTAATGCAAGTACCGCCCCTGAGAAAAAAGTCGTCATCGCAACAACCGGAAGCGAGTGAAACCCGATAAATAATAATTGTCTGATGATTAAACTCAAATATAAAGGCGGTCTTATGATACTGCTAACGGCAGCAAAGCTAAATAGAGAAAAACTACCTACACTTTGTGCACACTTTACAGTACGTTTACCGACCGAATTAGCTATATTGAATAACATTTGTATTTTTTCTATTTAATTTAAGTATGCTATGTCATTTCTGCGCAAGCAGGAATCCAGTAACCCCTAATGTCATCCCGCGACTTGATCGCGGGATCCAGTCTTTTTTAATTTTTTTCTGGATACCGTGGTCAAGCCATGGTATGACACAGATATCTACCCGATATACTTTCTTTTATATCTACTACCAAGGTTAGTTAATACCTCATACCCGATAGTACCTATAATACTCGCTATTTTATTGGGCGTGCAATAATTTCCGATAATTTCCGCTTCCTGCCCTAGAAAAATCTCGGATGGTGGTAGATCGGTAACATCGATATTTATTAAATCCATCGATACTCGCCCTACTATAGGAACGCTGCGACTGTTAATAAATACTTCGCCTTGATTGCTAAAATTACGACTAAACCCATCGGCATAACCAAGCGGTAACGTTGCAATGACACTATCACGCTTAGTTGTAAAAGTCATATTATAACCGATATGGCTATCTAGTGTCAAATTCTGTAAGTGAATTATAGGAGCTTTTAAGGTTACGGGATTCTTTGTTAAGGGATTAAGACCATATAAGGCTGCCCCTGGTCTTGCTAAATCAAAATGGTAATCCTGTCCTAAAAATATGCCGCCGGAATTAGCAAGGCTTGCTTTGACGTTTGGGAAATATTGTAAATAAGCTTTAAATCTGTTTAATTGTTCTAGATTATAAGGATTATCTATTTCCTCAGATATAGCTAGATGGCTTATAATATATTGTAAATCTAGCCCTTTTAACAAATCACGATCATTAATTAGCTGCTCTATCTCATCAGAGCTTAAACCAAGACGATTAATCCCCGTATTGAAATGTAAATAACAAGGCAATAATCGGTTTTTCAAATTACTAAATTTTTGCCAAATTTCTATTTGTTTTAAGTTATTTAGGACAGGTGTTAAATTATATTCTATCAGCTCTAAAGCATCATGTTCAAAAACGCCGTTAAGAACTAAAATATTAACATCTAATCCTAAAGCGTTGCGTAAATTCACTCCTTCTTCACTTGAGGCCACAAAAAAATGCCTACAATTTTCTTCTATTAAAGCTTTAGAAATTTGTACTGCTCCAAGACCGTAACCGTTAGCTTTAACGGCAGCACCGACTAATGAGGTTTTGCAAATATCTTGTAATAAAAGGTAATTATTTTTTATTGTAGATAGATTTATTTCTATAGTACACAAACTCATAGTATATTTACTAACTCTTTTACGATGATAGACAATACGGGTATTATATGACATTTTGTAGATAAGTCACTTGTTTCTAGTATCCGTGATAAAAATATTGTCAGACCTCTTGCATAACTTGCTTCTAAAGGTAATTTGTACGTCAATCCAGTACTCGCATCCTCACGTACTAAAGTGTACGCTGCGGTGTTGCATTCCGTGTTTCCTACAAATTCCTCTTTATTAGCTTTGTTCTCCAAGAGGTCTATTATCGAATAAAAATCTCGCTGCTTTTACGATTGTTTCTCCACTATCTATAATATCATCAATTAATATGCAATTTTTGCCCTCTACACTACTTGTTATTGATATCATCTCGCAATTATTATTTATATCCCTTTCTTTGTTTATATAAGCTGAATCTATATTGAGTAAATTACTAATTTTTTGAACTCGATTGATACTTCCTTTATCAGGTGTAACTATAACGAAATTGCTATAAGTGCTTAAAAAGCGGATATATAAATTTATAGGTTCAAGATTAGAAACAGGAATATTAAAAAATTGCTCTATTTTATCGGAGTGTAAATCAATAGTAATTACATGGTTTACTCCGAGCTTCTCTAAAAAATCTGCTATTAACTTAGCAGGAATTATATTTTGAGAATTTATATTATCTTGCCTTACATAACCAAAATAAGGCATTACTAAAATTATTCGATTTGTGCTCCCGCTTTTTTTGCTGCATCTAATAGCCAAAACAACTCAATTAAGCGATCATTAACGGGTTTTGATGTGGATTGTACTATGATTATATCTTCATTATGAAACGATTTTTGAATTTCTACTTTTATTTCGGAATCATTGAAATAGGTAATTTTCGGCTCAATATATTTAATATATAATGCTATAGCTAAACGCGTTGCAAGTCACTTATTACTAATGCCTGCTAAGATTTTCATGTGAGTGATTTATGTTGTTTAACGCTATTAGCGAGCGGGCTTTGTTGCGTGGATATCTAATCGTCATTGCGAGCAGTCGTAGACTGCGTGACAATCTCATGCAATAATAACAAACTTCTGAGATTGCTTCGTCAATTGCTACGCAATTCCCTCGCAATGACGACGAGGTGTCTACGCAACAATACCTCCTCACAATGACGATTTAAGATGACAGTGAAATAAGCTTAAGAACGACTTTCTAATTTTTGTATTAGTGCCTTAAAGCCTTGATTTTTTAAAGTATCGGTAAACTCGTCTTGTTGAGCTCCAATAAGACTTACACCTTCCGTAATTATATCAGAAACTTTAAAAACGTCTTTTCCGTTTCCTTTCATTTCACGTACAAGATATTCTACTTTAATAGGGTCTTGCTCTTTATTACTAATGATATTCATAGCAACCATAAAATCGGTTGAGCTTAAAGGACGAACTCCTACTATTTTAGGCTGTTTACCTTTATAATCTTTTATTAAATCAGTATAAGATTTAGTAACATATTTAGAGTAAACTTTGATGAATTCCTGAACCTGCCCACCTGATAAAGTTTTTATCCCATTTCTGCCTAATGTATATTTAGCCATCCAATCAAAATCTAGGTTTTGAGACATTAACTCACGTGCTTTAGCAATTTTTACTCGCTCAGATAACGTACTATCGTTTAATATACTAGAAGCTTCATTTACTAAATTAGTAACGTAACTGTTCAAACCGGCAGGCACTTTTTCATTAGAATAAGCGGAAAACGTCATAACTAATAAAAATAAACCTGTAATAATTTTTTGCATATAATCCTCTTTAATTTCATTAATTCTTGGGTTTAGGACATTTAAAATTTTCAGGATATTGAACCGATGCTTCACGAACACGATGTAATGCTGATCTAATAGCCACATAAGGATCGGTAGAATTCTTCATCACATAATCACTAAACGGTAATACAACATATCGATCGTTTATTTTACTAACTGCTAGTACTCCTAAGTCAAAATCATTATGAGTGTAGTACATTAATGGATTAAGAGCATAATTAGTAATTACCGAATCCGTCATATCTCTTGCGTTAGTACTACCGATTATCGGCAATACTAAATAAGGACCTGGGGCAACTCCATAATGTGCGAGGGTACTACCGAAAGTTTGACGATCAGACGGCAAACCTACTTTACGTGCCACGTCAAATAAACCGCCTATGCCAAGCGTCGTGTTAATGAGAAACCGCCAAACGCTTTTCATAGTTTTATCGTAATTTAACTGAAGCCCGTAATTTACCGCCGTAAGCGGTGTATCGACATTACTGACAAAACTATTAACGCGTGCTTTTACGTAATCATTCGTGATGTTCTTATAACCTATCGCTAAAGGACGCAATATTATATAATCTAACACAGAATTAAATACAAACACTTTACGGTTAAATTTTTCATATGGATCATAAACTTCCACGCAACCGTTTTCATTGCTTCCACCATTATAGTTATATATTTCATTATCAACATATTCAAGATCAGCTCTTATCGATAATGAACATAAAATAATGGATAATATAATTAATATTCTCATTGATTTATGCTGTTTTCTTACAAAGAATAATACTATATTTATTGTTTTCCGCTAGTATTATTTCTTCCGAAGTTAATATAGTAAAATTATTTTTTTGTAAAAAATTATTTATTTCATTCAAGTTAAAAATAAATTCTTTGCGTTTTACTGAAAATTGTGTCTTCGTCGCATTCGGTAAACAAAGGGCAAAATACCCTGGTTTATTAAGAGATGAGTATATTAAATTAAAATATTCTATTAAATTGTTAGTAAACGATAATCCGCAAAAACTAAAAATAATATCAAATTTATTAGAGTTTTGTTTTAAAAATTCATCGATAGCAATATTATATATATGATCGTAAATTTTAGTGTTCGGGTAATATGTTTCTTGTAACTTATTCATTAAAGCAGAAACTTCTACACCGGTTAAAGTAAAACGTTCCGGAAAACGTTTTTGTATTTCATAACCTACAAGCCCTATATTACTTCCAAGTTCCAAAATAGAGTAATGATCCGGTAAATCAGATATCTGCTTAAGTGCTTCATTAACAAACCTATACGGAAGATGGATATTTTTATCGTTATTAAAAATAGTAGGATAATATTGTGCAGTTAAATCACGATATTTTCCACAAATTTCTTGAGGTATTTCAGTAATATCCTTATAATTTTTCAAAAAATTTATAAATATAGGTTTATATTTTTCATTAGATTTTTCTAAATATTCTATAGCTTGCCTGTAATTATTTTTTAAAAAATAAACCCATCCGAGTTGAGAATATACTTTAGAATCATTAGGATTAAAAAATTTATCGACTAGTTTAAACCTAAGTAATGCATCATTTAAATTACCTCTATATAAATGATCGAGTCCAAGTTGATAATTAGTTTCGGTTAAATGAGAGAATTTATATTTACAATCACTTATATAATTTTTAAATTCTAAAATTTTATTCTTAATAAAATTCGGTACATTTATTATAGTTAAGCAATAATGTTTGATTTTGTCTTTTATTTTACCGAGCATAGTTTAATTACTAAATTAATATTACTTACTATAATAAAGCATATCTTGATAAATTTTTAAATAAAATAATAATTTTACTTGTGAATTAATGGTATTGAAGCTAGGATGTACATGTTATATGTACATCAGTAGGTAGCTCATGAACTCAATTAGCGGCACTTCATTTAGAAAAAACTTAAGCTCTGTACTAAATACCGTAGAAAACGATCATGTCCCTTATCTTATTAAAAGAAAGAATCATAAGAATATTATTCTTTTAACCGAAGAAGAATATGAATCTACAAAAGAAACATTATATTTATTATCTAATCTGGCTAATGCGAATCGAATAAAAAAATCTATCGAACAAGCAAAAAGAGGAGAGTTTGCTAAAGTTAATTTAGATGATTGAGATTGAGTGGACACTAGAAGCAGCGGAAGATTTAGCGTATTGGAAAAAATACGATATTAAAAAATATGAACGTATTAAACTTCTAATAAAAAATATCCAAGAAGCACCGGTTACAGGTATAGGTAAGCCCGAACCTTTAAAACATATATTATCAGGTTTATGGTCACGTAGAATTAACCACGAACATAGACTAATATATTCTGTCAATACTAAACAAATTATAATATATAATTGTAGATTTCATTATAAGAATTAATATTTATTTCTTGAAATTACTGATTTTACTATAGCTTTCATTTAATACGGACTCAAATTATGTCAATTATTTCTACGAGGCTAAGTTCTATAAAACCGTCGCCGACCCTTGCAGTCGTAAAAAAAACTCTTGAACTTAAAAAAGCAGGAGTTGATATTATCACACTCGGTGCCGGTGAGCCTGATTTTGATACGCCTGACAATATTAAGGAAGCGGCGATTAAAGCGATTAAAGACGGCTTTACTAAATATACTAACATTGAGGGTATGCCTCTTTTAAAGCAAGCAATACAAGACAAATTCAAACGTGAAAATAATATAGATTACGAACTTGATGAAATAATAGTAAGCACCGGCGGTAAGCAAGTTATATATAATTTGTTTATGGCATCTTTAGACCAAGGGGATGAGGTAATTATTCCAGCACCCTATTGGGTTTCATATCCTGATATGGTTGCACTTAGCACAGGAACACCTGTTTTTGTAAATTGCGGCATTGAAAATAACTTTAAATTAAGTGCAGAAGCTTTAGAACGTTCAATTACGGATAAAACTAAGTGGCTTATTCTTAACTCACCTAGTAATCCAACAGGTGCAAGCTATAATTTTGAAGAACTAGAAAATATTGCTAAAGTTTTAAGAAAATATTCACATGTAAACGTAATGTCCGATGATATTTACGAGCATATTACTTTTGATGATTTTAAATTTTACACATTAGCCCAAATAGCACCTGATTTAAAAAAGAGAATATTTACCGTAAACGGAGTATCTAAAGCTTATTCTATGACGGGTTGGCGTATAGGCTACGGTGCAGGCTCTAAAGCTTTGATTAAAGCAATGACTATTATTCAGTCGCAAAGTACTTCAAACCCTTGTTCAATAAGTCAAATGGCTGCTATTGAAGCATTAAACGGTCCTCAAGATTATATAAAGCCTAATGCTTTAAATTGTCAAAAAAAGCGCGATCTTGCTTTATCAATTTTGAAAAGAGTAAAATATTTTGAATGCTATAAGCCGGAAGGGGCGTTTTACTTATTTGTTAAATGCGATAAAATATTTGGGCATAAAACTAAATCAGGAACAATTATTGCAAATAGTAATGATTTTGCCGAATATTTACTTGAAGAA
The DNA here is from genome assembly GCF_001653015.1 of Rickettsia sp. Tenjiku01. Lineage (NCBI taxonomy): Bacteria > Pseudomonadati > Pseudomonadota > Alphaproteobacteria > Rickettsiales > Rickettsiaceae > Rickettsia > Rickettsia sp. Tenjiku01. The sequence continues at coordinate 1,131 of NZ_BCMR01000014.1, read as the reverse complement.
GCAAAAGTTGCCGTAGTACCTGGTATCGCTTTCGGCTTAGAGGGATATTTTAGAATCTCTTATGCTACTTCTATGGAAGAGCTAGAAAAAGCTTGTATTAGAATTGAGAGAACAATCGATGTCATTCCTGTTTAAGGCTTTACATGGATACCAAATCGTCATTGCGAGCAGCCATAGGCTGCGTGACAATCTCGTCAAATATCCTGAGATTGCTTCGTCACTTACTTCGTAATTTCCTCACAATGACGGAAAAGTTAAAAAGCCACCTAAACCAACAAAAAAATAATGCGGAAAGTTTTTAAAAAATTTTTAAAAAATAATAAATATGTACTTAGTATAATTACTCTTTTACTATATTGGTATTTGCGTTTTGTTTACTTTACTTCAAAGCAGAAATTTATATTTTACGATAACGGCAATAAGGAAAAATTCCTAAACGAACAAGGGGTAATCTTTGCATTTTGGCATAATATGCTCGCCTTAAGTCCATCTATGTTTATAGGACATAGAAATATCTATGCTTTAATATCACCGCATTTAGACGGAAAAATTTTAAACGATCTAGTAGGAAAATTCGGTTGCAGAGTGATAGTAGGTTCTACTAATAAAAATCCAATTGGAGCTTTACGTAAAATTATAGGTAAGTTATCTCAAGGTGCAAATATAATAGTCACACCGGACGGTCCTAAAGGACCGGTATATAAAGTAAATAGCGGTATTACCGAAATTGCCTATAGATATAACACAAAACTTATTACTATAGTCAGCTCCACTTCTAGATGTTTCAGATTAAAAAGTTGGGATAAATTAATAATACCCCTACCGTTTGGTACCATTAAAATTATAGTTGGCTCGCCTTTAGAACTCACAAATGATAAAATACAAAACCATATAAGCCTTGAAAAACAATTAGCAAGCTTAACAGAAAGTTTAAAGAAATGATGTTATTATATTATGCTTTAAGCTTTATATTATTACCTGTTTATTTTATCATAATTCTTATACGTTTATTAATAGGTAAAGAAGATATAAGACGCATCCAAGAGCGTTTTGCTATTGGCAAACACAGACAAGACGATTCATTAGACTTCGTGCAAACGTCCGCTAATAAAGAGGAATTTAAAGGAAACA
>NZ_BCMR01000013.1:0-22862 GCF_001653015.1 Rickettsia sp. Tenjiku01 | reverse complement strand
TCTCATGAAATAATAACAAACTCTCCTGAGATTTTGCTTCGTCAATTGCTATGCAATTTCCTTGCAATGACAGAAAAAACGCCCCTTACTCACCACCTAAGAAACATAGCTAATTAACAATTTCTCCTAAAATAATTAATAAATTTAGGAGAATTAATGACTAAAGAACAAATACCTACAGTAGATAAAACAAAAAACATCTTTTTTTAAGTTTTTTACAAAAAATAGTAATAACTCTAATACTCAGGATTCACTAACATCACCACGTTCAGATGATGATATAGAGAGGGATGTTTCTAAAAAAGAAGCTTCTTAAGAAAATTCAAAGCATTAATAGACAAGAATGATGAAGCTGCACTACATTTCTATTTGATAAAAATAATAAGTATATCTTACATGATGCGGTTGAGGATAAAGAACAAACATTAGTTGAAAAAATATTAGAATTAGCTAAATACGTAACAGAGATAACCTATAACGATTCAACAGTGTTACATTCAGCAGTTACAGGAATTGCTAACAAAGAGATTATCAAAACTTTATTAGCAAAAAATCCTTATTTAGTAATGATCAAAGATGCTTCAGGTCTTACTCCATCATATTATAATACTAGTAAAGAAATATTAGAAATATTGCAAAATTGTGAACGAGATATTATAGACCGGCTTAATATAGAACCATGGCATGGTTGGGCAGAAGATAAAATATTTAGAGATGATATGTCTATAATTGGAAAAAATAAGCATACAATAATGGAGCTTGTATAAAAATTTTGTAAATTATCGGACAAGCATCTTCCTTGTAAATTTAACATAGAGTATTGGATTTGCAAGGAAGATATAGAAAGTTCTTTAATAAAAAACGGTAAGTATGTAAAACTTACCGATTAAATTTAAAGCTTAAAAGATTATAATTCGGTGATAGGGATATAATTGATATTTCCATCTTCTCCTATCAATGGGTAATACTCTGTTTGAGGGTTATAAGCATCATAACTAATTGATGTTTGTAATGATAGTTTTTGTGCTAATATTATCAATTTTTCTTCATATAACTCAAAAGATTTGTTTAAATCCTCTTTTGTAATCTTTACAGTTTTAGCTTCATTTGTATTTATTTTGAGCGTTTCAATATTTTCTGTTAAGCTATATTTTGTTAAAGTTACTTTTTCTAGTAGGGGACAATATGCTCTTATTTTTACCAATGCTGTGTGTATGTGTGTTGGAATACTTAGAACAAGTTTATTTAATAACATCTAATACCTTAAAAATTTTGAAGTGGCAGCATACAAGCCTCACTTATTAATGTCAACATCAATTAACATATTATTATAAATATTAATAAATGCTCATATAATTTTCTTTCACAAAATCGAAATAAACTGTTATTAATATAAAAAACCAATCTTAATCTAATATATGCGTTCTTTATTTGTAATAATTATATTCTTTCTAATGAGCAGTTGTAATTTAAAACCGGTATATAGTGAAAAATACAGTAGAAATAATGATTTAGAAGCTATTGAAGTTGAACCAATTCGCACAATTGAAGGGGCTGAGTTTTATCATCGTTTAACTAGTATTTTACCTCAGAAAGCACAAGCAAAATACCTGCTTAAAGTAAAGCTTATCGCAACAACTATGCCTGCTACTATTGAAAAAAACTCCAATGTTTTAAGGGAATATATTAATCAATTAGTTAGATATAAATTAATTGATATAGAAAGCCAAAAGGTTTTAATTGAAGAGAAGTTTTACCAAAACATGTCATATAATGCTATTTTTACACCATATGCGACAAATGTTGAAAGAGATAAAACAGGAATAGAGTTGGCATATCAAGCAGCAGAAGAAATGCGTAGCAGATTAATTTTATATTTTACACGGCAATAGTTAAGCTATGAAATTTTATTTTTCACAAATAGGTAGATTATTTGAACTAATAACATCCGGAAAGATTAGAGCTCTTTTACTATATGGTCCTGATAAAGGTTATATAGAAAAAATTTGTAAGCATTTAGTAAAAAGCTTAAATATGCTACAAACTTCTATAGAATACGCAGATCTTAATATTTCATCTTTAGAAACATTACTTAATTCGTCTAATTTTTTTGGTCAAAAAGAATTAATTAAAATTAGATCGGTTGGGAATTCAATCGATAAGAATTTAAAAACAATTTTAAACAGTGATTATATAAATTTTCCTGTATTTATAGGTGAAGAAATGACTTCTAGTGGGAGCATTAGAAAGTTTTTTGAAACGGAAGAATATTTAGCAGCAGTTGCTTGTTATCATGATGATGAAGCAAAAATTGAGCGAATTATTTTAGGTAAAGTAGAAAAAACTAATAAAGTTATAAGTAAAGAAGCTATCACTTATTTAAAAGCTCATTTAAAAGGTGATCATGATTTAATTTGTAGCGAAATAAATAAATTAATATATTTTGTTCACGACGCACGCGAAATTACTTTAAACGACGTTCTAGAAGTTATAAGTAGCGAAATTACGGCAAACGGCAGTGATTTAGCAATGTATTTTTCAAAAAAAGATTATAGTAATTTTCTGCAAGAGCTTGATATATTAAAAAAACAAAATATCAATGAAGTTTTAATTATTAGAGCATTAATAAGGCATTATTTAAATTTATATATAGTTTTGTCGAAAGTAAAAAACGGTGAGTGTTTGGAACTCGCAATAAAATCATTATCACCACCGATTTTCTATCAGTATATTAATGATTTTACGAAGATAGCAAACGGTCTTAGCCTCACTGAATGTCTAAAGACTTTAAAAGTGCTACAACAGGCAGAAGTGGATTATAAGTTAAATCCTGCTAGTTTCGATTTATTTCAAAGTATACTCCAAAGTCAATGAAGAGTAGACGAAGTTTAATTTGGAAAAGAGCAAGGAGACTATAAAGCGAGGAGCGGAGCGTATACTTAATACGTGAGCACCGTAGCTCTTATAAAATGACGTAGCCAATTTTTCAAATTAAACGAGTATACATTATGCCTAGACCTGATTTTTCTGACCCTGACAAACAAATTCACGAGATAATTAGAGTTAATCATGCCGGAGAATATGGTGCAAAAAGAATTTATCAAGGACAGCTAAAATATATTAAATCTCAAAATGATCATATATTGATTAAAGAAATGCTTGACCATGAAGAAGTGCATTTAAATTTTTTTGAAAAAAAATTACTGGAAAAAGAAGTGAGACCCACGTTTTTATTATTTTTTTGGCATCATTACGGATTTTTACTTGGTGCCTTATCTTCCTTGATGGGAATAAAAACGGCGATGCTTATTACCGAGAGTGTAGAAGAAGTAATAGAAAAACATTATGAACAGCAAATAAATTATTTAGAAAATAAAAATGTTGAGCCAGAATTATTAAATAATATTATTAAATTTCGACTTGATGAAATTGAACATAAAAATATTGCTATAATGAATGATAGTACTGAGGCAATATTTGCAGAAATAACTAGTAAAATAGTGAAGATAATTTGTCGTATCTCTATAATTTTAAGTAAGAAAATTTAGAGTTAACAACTTAATTAGTTAAAAAATCTAGAAATATTTTACTTCTAAGATATTAAGAAGATAATAAAAAAACACTAGTAATATTATTAGAAATGGTGATGAAAAGAAAAACTTTTTTTAAATTTGTTCTTTATTTTCTGCATTTGTATTTTTTAGAATTAATAAATAAAGGGGTCAGGGGTTAAGATCCGTTGCTGTAAGACAACAACCTCCATTATACTTCATGATTTTACTCACTTATAATAATAGACTCCTGGCATAACTTAATATTAAGTTTTGATAGATTGGTCTTGCAACAATGGAGTTTAAACATTATTAGCGGTCTGTCTATATATTAGTTGAATAATATTTAAAGAGTCAAGAGATTTTAGTTGTCTGATAATAAATAATGTAATTCTGAGTTGCGGGGTATATTTTCTATATAATCTCCTTCTAGCATTTGCTTTTACATCAATAATAATTTATATTTATTTTCACTCATGCGAATAGCAGATTACTTTTGTAGTTTGTTATTGGTGATAATTAGGAAATATAAAATAACAATATGAGTCAAAAGATAATTTTAAATAATTCATATTCTATTACTAAATCGCACTTATTCCATATAGTAGACCCAAGCCCTTGGCCCGTCCTAACATCTTTTGCTTTACTTCTTTTGGTTATAGGCGGCGTCTCGTTCATGCATGGCTACAAATTTAATATATATATTTTATCTGCAGGGATTATTTCAGTAGGTTACTGTTTATATTCTTGGTGGAGAGATATAGTGAAAGAAGGAATAGTCGAACATCAGCATACTAGTCCTGTTAGAAAAGGTTTGCAAATAGGTATGGCGTTATTTATCTTAACGGAAATAGTATTTTTTGGTGTATTTTTTGCTTCTTTTTTTAAATCAAGTCTATCACCCGTAGGTCTTTTAGACGGTGTATGGGTTGTAAAGCAGGGCATTTGGCCTCCACCTACAATTAAAACTTTTGAGCCGTTTGATATTCCTTTTATCAATACTTTAATACTACTCTTATCAGGCACTACCGTTACTTGGGCTCACTACGCCTTAGAAGAAAAAAATCAAAAAGATTGTGTAACTGCACTTGCTCTTACCATATTGCTTGGAATATTTTTTACAACTATGCAGGCATATGAATATTACCATGCGGCGTTTAAATTTACAGATGGTATATATGCTTCTAATTTTTATTTAGCCACGGGTTTTCATGGAGCTCATGTAATTATAGGTACTATATTTCTAATAATTTGCTACTTTAGAGCAAAAAGAGGAGATTTTACTACAGAAGGTAATGGACATTTAGGGTTTGAATGTGCTGCATGGTACTGGCATTTTGTAGATGTGGTTTGGTTATTTTTATTTACGTTTGTTTATGTATTTGGAAGTTAAATTATACTACATGTGATTATAATGTTACTTAAAATAAGTGTTTTTAAAATATTTTTGCATATTAATTAAAATTGCATATATTTAGGAGTTGATTTATATATAAATAAATTATACATTACTTTTTAAATGCTAATTATTTTATTGAGGTAAAACATATGAACTTTCCTATTCGTAAATTAAACGAAGAATTAATCGATTATAATCTATCATTACGCATATTATTTACTATTCTAAGCGTGGCTATTATTATGGTAGCTTTTGATAGCTTAGGTGGTACTGTAGGCGATCCTGTAGGTGAGGCATTATGTAAGTTAATTAAAGTATTCAGAGGCAATACTGCAAAAGGTATAGCTGTTGTCGGTATAATTGTTCTGGGAATTCAAACATTAAGAGGAAAATTGCAGTGGGAAGTAGCTTTAGTGGTAGTTACTGCAATCATTATATTATTTAAAGCTCCAGATATTGTGAATATGGTGTCAAGTGATACTAATAGCTCAAGTTGTGGTGTTTCCTAATACACAAAAAAATTATTATATCTTTAGTAATACCCATAAAGCTTTGGCTTATGGGTATTTTTATTTTTAAGTGATGTTGTTGCATAGCCCCTATGTCATTCTTGCAAAGGTAGGGACAAGACAACCTGAATATAGGTTACATATTTAATAAAAATAAACATATAAAAACTTGTTTTTATATGTTTTACTGGATTCCGCCTACGTGGGAATGACATCAATTGCCTTTATACTCAGGTCAACAGCAACATTCGTACAATACTCAATAGTGTTTTAATTGTTTTGATGGATCAAGTGATTAAACCACGGGATGACAGTAGATTTTGTCGGTCTATGCAACAACATCCTCACTTAAATAAAAGTCCTAATCTATTACCTATAACAATATCAATATATTTTGCTGTAATAGGGATCCCTTCAATATTCATTTCTAGATATATTGCTTGTTTTGCAGGGATTTTTGTTTGTAGTTTTGTAATGGATACATATTCATCTAAAGCTTGATTATTAGTATCCATTACTCTTACTTTGATTATAGGATCGGAAATTAAATAATCAGACTCATTAGATAATTTATAAAATATCTTCATACCGCCTATATGACGAGATTTGCCTAAATTAATTTCTTCTATCTTTAATTGATCATATTTACCTAAGAATTTAAAGCTATCTATTAGTAATATCACTAAACAAAAAATTATAAAGCTAGTCCATAATATTGGAAATATATTATATTTTTTCTTAGGAGGAATATACGGTAAAATAACCGGCACATTATTAGCATTGTAATGATTTTTAATAGTTCCCGTGTTTACTTTATCTTTAAAGTCATTTAGTATACTAGTATTATAGTCTAATTTCTGATACCACAAATGGCTACATTTGGAACATTTTACTCGTCGTCCGTTAATACCTATTTGATTGCTTGTAACAATAAATCTTGTTTGGCAATTTGGGCAAGTAATATGCATAGTTAATTATAATTATTATGTTTGATTTCATGATAATCTCATTTATTATTTTTGGCAATAAAACAGTTAAAAGATATGTCCTCTCTTATTAAAGAAATTGAAGAAGCTTGGCAAATTAAGGACAAACTTCTTCAAGATTCTTCAAAGCTTATAACATTAAAGCAAACTCTTAATGATAGTATAGAAAGCTTAAATCAAGGTACGATTCGTGTTTGTGAAAAGAAAGAAAATAGTTGGCACGTTAATGAATGGGTAAAGAAAGCTATATTGCTATATTTTATCACTACGGAATCACAACTTTATAATAACAATTATAATAGTTGGTATGACAAAGTTGCGCCTAAATTTTCTGCAGATACTGATAAAAATACATTCAAAGAAGCCGCTATACGCAAAGTGCCCGGAGCTGTTGTTAGAACCGGTACTTATATAGCTAAAAATGTTGTAATTATGCCTTCTTTCATTAATATAGGTGCTTATATAGATGAGGGCACAATGATTGATACATGGGCTACTATCGGTTCATGTGCTCAAATCGGCAAGAATTGTCATATTTCAGGCGGCACGGGAATAGGTGGGGTGCTTGAGCCGTTGCAAGCAAAGCCTGTTATCATTGAAGATAATTGTTTTATCGGTGCAAGATCGGAAATAGCAGAAGGTGTAATAGTAGAGGAAGGAGCAGTAATTAGTATGGGGGTGTTTGTCGGTAGCTCTACAAAAATAGTATACAGAGATACAGGTGAAACTATTTACGGCAGAATTCCGGCTTATTCCGTTGTAGTTCCAGGAATATTACCTGCTAAGGAAGCCGGTAAGCCTGGACTTTATTGCGTAGTTATCGTAAAACAAGTCGATAAAACTACTAGAGCTAAAGTAAGCATAAATGATTTACTGAGATAGATAGATCAAGGTGAGTGTTCATGGGTTTTGCACTGTCACCCCGTGGCCTGACCACGGGGTCCAGAAAAAATAACTTCAATATTGTTACCTACACTACATGTTTAACAAAATAAACATATAAAAATAAATTTTTATATGTTTTACTAGATTCCGTGAATAAATCACGGGATGACAGAGAGGAATAATAAGCCGCTTAATACCAGTGAAAGGTTACAGATCAATAATATCGCCGATTATACCATTAAGATATCCCTCTCTTTGTTGTTGTTCTGAAATATCTGTTTGTTGAATTGCTTTATTATTTGGGTTTCCTAAGAATATTGTATGCCATAAGCATTGCATCTCGTTGTTTTTGAGGATCACGTACAACACCAGCTGCTTTAAAATATGATTCTGCAGCATCTGTTTCCTGTTGTTTTTGAAAGCAAAGTTCGTTTCCTTGGGCCATATATAAATCATATTTTATAGGCTTCTCAGCCTTAGTTATAAGACTGTCATAACATTTTAATATAGAGTCTAATTTATTATTCTTTCTATAAAATATGATAGCTGGGTCTTCACGTCCTAAGTTAAATAGCATATCGTCGATTTTATTGTACATTTCTTTAAGTTCTTCATTACATGTTAGAGCTGCATTATAATTAGCTAAAGCTTCATTATAATCTTCTGCTTCGCTCAATATATCGTATTTTAGAGTAGCAGCTAGCTATAGTTTGAGTCACTTCTGCTTTGTCCGAGTACTTATTTACACTCTATGGCTTCTTTATAATATTGCACTGGTTGATCGTGTTTAGGTTCTATATTTTTTATAGAAGATAGATAGTGATTTTGTATGAATCATATTTCAATTAAGGAACTATAGCAATCATTGGATTGAGATAATGTTGTAGATAACATTTCTTCAAATAATGATAATTCTTTAATTTGTAGGTTTAATACATATCGGTAAGCTTGAATAACCGGTTTATTGTCTGTGAATTTCTCAATAGAGTCTAAAATTTGCAATTACCCCTATAAGGTTATTAGCTTGTTTGTTTAATATGATAGCTTGAAATGCTGATAATTGTGCTAATTCCAAACAAGAAAGAGTTTTTTCTATAGCCGGTATTGTATTGGAGAACTTGGTAAATATGGTTTAATATAACCCTTATAGTTAAAAATTTTTGAGTAGTTAAGAGGTGTATGTACATTAAAGTCTTCAAAAATTGATTGGATAGTATTAATTATACATTCTACATTTATCTGTATTTGTGTATGTAAATTTTCTATCAGACTGTCTTGTTCCTTTAACAATGAACTTAGCTGCTTTATCTCTAAATTTTGTACTCCTTTTTTCTCTTCTAGGTGTTTTAGTTCTAGAGAGGTTTATTCCTCCATTTTGAGAAGTAGGTTTATAGAAAATTTTTATATCAGAGAATTCTAATATATCCTTGTTAATAGCAATGCTATTTTGTACATCGGTATAATGTTTTTATGATTATTTTCATTATGTTGTGTTATTACGCATATAACATTTCCTTTTAATTTGTTGTGTTCTTCTGTAGGAAAAATTTTTTTAAAGTCTTCTATAATCCTGTTAAAGATACTAGGGGATTTTACGGTCTCTTCTTTTGCTACTATGATAAATTTTAATTTATCGGTCATTTGAACTAGCTTGTGAATGAAAAATACATTGATTAACTCTTGCACTGTATCGGGTACTCCGTTAGAGCATTCCCAAAATACTTTTTCTGCAATTTCAAATTTTTTGGGATCATATATAGCCGGTTCATATTTATGCTGAATTTCCGGCGTTGTTTCAAAATCAAATAATTTATCAAATGTAAATTCTTCACCGTTTTTGATAATCTTAAGGTTGTTCTCAAGAGCATTTAAAAATATGTTTTTTCCGCTATAAGGTAATCCTATTACTACTCTGTAGCTTCTGGTGTTTTTCCTGCTGGTATTAGTGAATAATTCCAGTCAATGCATTGAGAATATTTGCTTTTAAGGAATCAAGAGCAGTTTCTTCTTCTGTGAAAGGTTTAATATCAATTTCTGTGGGCATTTTAAATTTCATATATAACCGCTAATCTATTCTTTAATATAAATTTTTATACTGTCGCTTTCGCTGCTATCGCTGATAGCTCTAATAATAAATTCACCGGCTTTTGCTTTCCATATTACTGCTTCGTTTGGTTTCGCGGTTGCTATTAATTCATTTTCCACAAACCAAAAAATGTTGTTGGTTTTATTATCGCTAATCGCACTAAAAGTAATGTTATCACTATTTTTAATTGAATGTACGGAATTTTTTAACGGGTATATAATTTTAGGTTTTTGATGATGCCAATTTATCAACCTATTGCAATGGTTTGTAGGTATCGGTTTTGGTAATATATGTATTCCTGCTTTTTGATAAACCGCAAGCATATCTGTTGGCCATAAATTTACTGTTTTATATTCTGTTTGTCCTTTAATAAAGTTACAAGCAGGCATACCGGTTTTTAAATCTATCAACATTTTTCTATAAATACCGGATTGTTTTATCGGTGATTTGCCTTGAATGAATAAGGTTTCTGCTTTAACCGGACACATATCGTTATCGATATCTCCCGTATCTGCACAAACTTTTACTTTAGTAATATTTAGTGCATTAATTTTTGAAAGGATTAAATCCTCATCTTTATTTGGTCTAGCTATGGATTCGATAATATTAAAGAATAAAGGGGCTGCAGCAATATTACCCGTAAATGTTCCGTGAGTTTGCCCTTTGAAATCCCCAACCCAAACAGCAAGTACGTATTTCCCGAATATGCCGACGCTAAGTGCATCTCTAAATGAGCTGGAAGTACCTGTTTTCCAATAAATCGGTAAGTTATGCCTTGTATTATTATAGGTAATAGGACGAGTCGTATCTTTTATAATATCAAGTGTTAAATAGCTTGCCTCGGGGGATAGTAGTACGGTGTCTGTGTCATCCTTGTCCTCTCCTGTGTCATTCCCGCGAAAGCGGGAATCCAGTAAATCATATGAAATTTTTGTTCCAACATTTAGGTAATTTTTTATGGATTCCTGCTTTCGCAGGAATGACATAGTAGTATCCAATACTTTTCTAAGCGGTTTATAAGTACCGAAATTAGCAAGCATAGCATAAAGAGTAGTTAACTCTTCAAGAGTAATTTCTGCTGTGCCGAGCACTATAGATAAACCGTAATTTTCAGGTTTTCGTAAGCCGCTAATTTTTGCTTGTTGTAAGAACTCATAAAAATTCGGGTTTTTTAACTTAGACGCTAGAAATATTACAGGTACGTTACGGCTTTTTATTAACGATTCTCTAGCACTTAAACCGCCTGCAAACCTACTATCAAAATTTTCCGGTTTATAATAATCATAGTAAGTAGGTGTATCCTTTAGTAAAGTTAACGGATGTATTAGTGATTGATCAAAACTAAGTGCATAGACAAACGGTTTTAAAGTTGAGCCTGGAGATCTATGGCTTTTAGTGCCGTTAATCTGTCCACAAATATCGTTATTAAAAAACTCTCCGGAGCCAATACTTGCAAGCACTTCCATAGTAGTAAAATCAATAAGAATTACGGAGGCATTATTAATGCCATATTTTTTCCGATCATTAATATATAGCCGAACTTGTTGTTCTATAGCAGCTTGCAGATTTTTATCTATAGTAGTGCGTATAATAGGGCTATCATTATTTGCTAGTATGTCTAAAGTAAAATGCGGTGCAATAAAAGGAAGCTTTTTATTTTGATTAAATTTAACCGGCAAACTAATTAACTTATTATAAATAATATCTTGTGGGTGAATCGTGAGCCACTCGGTAAATAGATGTTTACGTGCTTTAAAAATATTAATATCATTCCCGCCTCTTTTAAGCGGATTTTGTGGGATTACTGCAAGGCTTAGAATATCGATCAAATTTAAATCTTTTAGGTCACGATTGAAGTAAATATAACTGCCGGCTGCTATCCCTTCAATATTACTACCGTAAGGCACTAGATTTAGATAAGCTTCTAGGATTTCATCTTTTGAATAATGTAGCTCTACATGAATAGCTTTAATGATTTGATGGATTTTACCAAGAATAGTAGAAGAGTTTATTCCATATCTTAAACGTGCTACTTGCATTGTTATAGTAGAGCCGCCTATTTTACGATTATTCTGTAAATAAGTAGAATAAAAAGCTTTGGTTAAAGAAACAGGGTTAACGCCAAAATGCGCATAAAAATGCTTGTCTTCATATAATAGTACTGTTTCTATAAAACTTGCCGGTATTTCACGTATAGGAGTGAATATCCTATATTTATCGTCTTTAGAAAGCGAAATACGCATTAACTCACCGTTTCGGTCAAATACTCTTTGTGAGAAACTTACGTCTTTAAGTAAAGGTGCAGGAGGAATAGCAAAATATAATATTATAATGCTGCTGATTGTAATAAAAAGTAATTTGGTTTTGAGAGACAAAGTAATATACCTTATAGTTTAATGTCATTCCCGTGTAGGTAAGAAAGCGCGGTTGCGTGGAACGATTTTTGCGTCATTGCGAGGAAAAACTGCAAGTTTCGACTAAGCAGTATTGGAAAAATTCCTGAGATTGCTACGCTCACTAACGTTCGCTCGCAATGACGACTTGGGTATTCATGCGGGAATGACATCATGTTATATAACAATCATTATAAAGCATTTTAAAAATAATGAAAATTTTAATAGTATAGCTTGCATGTATAGAAGTAATATCGTATAACATTCCACGAAATTTAATAAATTAACCAAACGTTAACAAAATAACATTTCCTATAAATACTAAAATATCATATAAAATCCACGTTACTATCCTATTTTATAACTCATCAATATAAATTTTTACATAATATAGATTATGTATCATTATCTTTAATAACAAAAAAGTATTAATATTTTAAGTAATTGCTAAGATTTATTAAAGAGAAATTAGATATTATGGAAAAAATATTAAATCTATAAATTCTAAACTTACAAAATTATTCTTACTTAACTGTGCTAATGCTGCAATCCTTACCGCTGTGACCGGGGAAGCAAGAGCAGATATAGAAATCTATGATATATTGAACCATACTGCTGACTACCAAATATTAACTCCTGCTCAAAAGCTTAATGTTATAAAAGGAATTCAGGACCGTACAGATTTTGGTGACCTTGTTGATGATCTTATGCCGGGGGAAAGAAGATTATTCAATAACACAATAATAGAAGTCACTAGACTTCAAGCAGTTGCTTCTGTACTTAACGGTGCTAGAGCAAGAAGAGAAGCACGTGCAGCCGGTGTTGAAGTTGTTGATTTAACAGGTAATACAGCAGTAGAAACAGGACGTAACGAGCAAGAGATGGCTCTAGAAAATAGACTTCAAGTATTGGAAATCCTTGCTAAAGCTGAATGGGCAAATGCTGTCAGTATTAACGATAAAATTAAAAAGGCTATACATTGTATAACATAGAAAATTTAAATCCACCTTTGGAGCAGTTAAAATATATAGCTATGACAGGCGGTGTAGATGCTAATGATGATTTAAAAGTTGTAAATAATCTGTAAGAAGCATCGATATTAATGCTAAATACTCTGAATCAGGAAACAGCCCTTTATTAAATAAGTTTAAAAGCGTAGCTACTCCGGAAGCAAAACATAAATTATTAGATCAATTTAAAAACTATGTTAATCAAAACTTAGTTGAGCTTGAGTCTAAACAATCTAGTCTTCCCATAAGACAATCCGTAATGAAGTTAGCTGATCCTGCAATAGTAGTTAATTATTGAGAGCAGATGGCTAAATTAAAAGAAGCATATATTGATAACGGTAAAATTAAGATAGTGAATGAAAACGATAAGGTAGTTGATGAGCAAGGTCTAAAAAGTTATAACAAGATTTTAAAAGATACCGGTTTAATAACTAAAGATTTGGATGGTAAGAAAATGCAGGCATTGATAAATAATTTCAATGCTTTAACAATGAGTGATTTGGTACTTGTCCTAAAAAAGACTGTAGGTGAAATAAGAATAGATAATGAGGGTCTAGTAGGTCTTGTAATATAGTACCTCAAGCAATGGCAGGAGTAGTAGTACCGCCTCTTCCGCCTCTACCGGGTGGAGTAGCAGCTCCTCCGGCAGTTGTAGGTATAAGACTTGCAATAGCTAGGGATATAGCAAATCTAGATGTCATAGGTGATGATGAACTAAAATTAGCAGGTTATAAATCTAAAGGCAAAAGAAGATGCTGCATTAAGAGGAAGAATAGCTGCACCGGCACCGGTTTGTAGGCAGAGCAGTCGCAGAAGTTCTTGTAGCTCCGAATACTTTAGACAGATTATTTCATAATGAGATGTATTTAGCTAAAAATAATGGAAATCCCGGAAAGCTAGAAGTAAGAACATTAGATTAGGTGCAGAAACAGATATTTAGGGATTACTATCAAAACACTTTTAACTTTAGAAGAAAGGAAAAGTTCACTTGAGTCTTTAGCATTATTTTCAGAAGCAAAGCCTGATAAAGCACAATTAATGATAAAAGCTGAGAATATTTGGAATAGACTAAAAGATGATGATGTAATAAAGCAAATTTCAAGGCAAGCTTTAACTTTAAATAATAAAATAGCTAACAAGGAATTTTTTAAAGAGCTATTTAATGAAGAAGAACATAATGCAATAGACCATTAAACTATACTTTTGATAAATTACCGCTGGACTTACAAAATCATATTACGGCAAGAAATACTGAAATAAAAATAAAAGATGAACTACAAGATAAGAAAACAATTATATCAAGAATAGATTATATTGCTAAAAATGAAAATGTTTTAGGAGCAAATTCTTTAAATAATGAAATAGAGATAAAATTTCCTGATGTACTAGATCTAGCTCCTAATAAAGGAGAAGTACGCGATAATATAGCCCTTACTCAAATAAATAATTGAATTAATAACAATATTGTTAATTTAACAGTGGAAAGTAATATAGATAGAGGCTAACATTTTTACAAAATAAAGCTGTACCGGCAACATTATCAAGAATTTATGAAACGGCAGTTGATACTAACGCTAGATTACTAAGAAAAGTTTTAGCCGATAATGCAGCTGGTTTATCTAAAGCTTCTAAAACCATTACAGAGAAAAATATAACAGACGCCGTACAAAATAATTTTAATGCAAAAATGAAAGCTTTAATACCTAATACTAAAGATTTCTTAAAAGAGGCAATTGTAAAATTTCTTAATATAATAAGTGATGAGAAAATAGAAGCGGTATTAAAAGGAGGAAAAGCAGCGAAAGCTGCTAATACCCCTGTTATTGCACCAGTAATAGTGGTAGCAGGTGGACTGCCACTACCTACGAGGATAGGATATAATGGGCTTGGTATGGACGGTTTAGTCAGAAAGAGGAACAGTCTAAAGCCTATCGTAAATCTTTTTCCTAAAAAAATGCTGCGGTTGCAGTGGCAGTAGCTTATATTGCTCCTACTTCTAAAATAGGGGCAAAAATACGAACCCGTTGTTCAAGCTATAGCAGCTTCAGTTGACACGGATTTAAAAAGAGAGTGAGCAATAAAGACTCAAGGAAAGGAAAAACTAAAAGCATTAATTGTAGAAGAAGTTTTTGAGAAATATACAACTAAAAATGCAGATGCACTTGATAGTAATATAAATCAATTAGCTCAAGCTATAAAAGAAGGCACCAATATTGAGTTCATAGGTCCTAAAAGAGAAGTAACAAGTGGTTATAGATCAGGAAACAAGAAATCTATGTGTTAGAATGAATCAAGATGCAGGATTAATGCAGCAACTTAAAGCGAATAATTCTAGGTTAGCAGCAATTATAGAAGCGGTAGCTGTAAATGAAGCAGAAGTTGCTACAAGACATCCTGAGTCAGCAGCAGCACAAGCAGTAGCAAATGGAGACGTAAGCTATGGTGGAGTAGTTGTGTAGTAGCTCCTGCTGTTGCTTCTGTGGTTCCTGTTGCACCGTTGGTTTTACCGGCAGATCCTGAAGAGGATGCAGAAGAGGTAATAGCTGTTCCTGCAGTTGCAGCTCCATTAGCACCGGCACCGGTAGTTATTAATATGGAAGATGTAGGGGTAGTGCCGCCTCCGGTGGAAGAAGCTCCACATACTGGTGCAGAAATTATGATTGTTCAACGTATAGAGAGGATTGTTCCTGTAGAGGGCAATATTGAAGACTTTGATTATAAAGATGATGATTTTAACATTGAAGAAGATTATGAAAATGATGATTATAATATAATACAGGAGCGAACAAAAGTAGAAGTATCTAGTGGTACAAATAAATCAGAATCTAAGGATTCTGAAGTTAGCCTTGAAAACTCGAAGCAAGAGGAAGCTAGACAAGAAGAGGAGGTAAAAGTCGTTGCTTCTATAAAGGAAGCCGCAGAAGCAAGCATTGCTGAAGCTGTAAGAGTTGAAGCTGCTGAAGTTGTAGAAATGCAAAATGCAGTAAAACAAGACGAAGAAATGATTGGAGCAATATATAATCCGATTCATGATATCACTCAAATGAGCTGTAATATTATATCGCATAGAATGTTCTCTAGGGCTGTGGTTGCTGCGGGTGATGAAGATGAAAAAGTGTTAGATAAAAGCCTTTGGATTGCAGGTACTTACGGTACTAATACGCAAAAAGGTTTTGCCGGTTATAAAGGTCATGCTGTGGGTGGTACTATAGGTTTTGATATTGGTTCTGATAACTACAAAGATTTAGTCGGTATTGCTTATACTAAATTGGATTCAAAGTTTAACGGCAAATACTAATATCGATATCCATATCGTAACTTTATACGGACAAAAAGAATTACCGAAAAACTTTATGATACACGCTATGTTTGTTTACTATCATAATATAGTAAAGAGTAAATCAACCGTTTAGGTACTATTGCAACCGGTAAATATTAAGAATTATAATTATAACTTTGAAACTTTATTAAGTTATAATCATCTTATGAATGGTGATATTACTCTTACTCCAAATCTTGGTATAAGATACGGCCACTCTAAAGACGATACATATAAAGAAAGTGATGTTGTAGGTATTCAGCATTTGAGTATTGCTTCTAAAAGCAGCATTTATAGAGCGGTATTTTAGGCGGTTCTTTAGCACCGCAGAAAATAGCTGAAGGTTTCAGTGTTATGCCTGCACTTCAAGCATCTGTAGAACATTACTTAATGATAATAGTAAAAAACTTAATGCTAAAGTAAAATGGAAAGATAGAGAAGTTAATAAAACTATCGCATTACCGAAGCAACCTAAAGTCGCTTATAATATCGGTGCTAGCGTTTTAACTGAAAAAGATAATGTAAGCGTATTACGTGAATATCACTGTCATTTACAAAAGCAATATCAAAGCTATCAAGGCTTTGTGAAGTTGAAAGTGAAGTTATAACAGTCAAAATCGTCATTGCAAGAAAAAACTGTAAGTTTTGACGAAGCAATCCAGTAAAAAATGCTAATTTATAGCATTTTTTTTGTGGATTACCACGCAGCCTACGGCTGCTCGCAATGACTATTATGGACCCACGCTAGCAATGCACTCTCAAGAGTCGTAAATAATACTTATTACTCGTCTCTTACTACTAACACTGATATATCTGAATGACGGACGATTTTAGAAGCATTAGGTCCAAGCATATAATCTTTTAATTGTAGTCTGACTGCAGAGATTATGATTAAATCGGCTTTAATTTCATTAGAGTGCTTAATTATTTCATCATAAACGGCACCGCTACCTATATAATAATCTGTTTCAATTTCATCGGGAATATATTGTTTGATAAGCTCTTTAATTTGAGCTTTATACTTTTCTTTTTTTTCTGTTCTCCAATGTTTAGGTAAATAATCTTCAAACATTTTCGTACCGAATTCAGGAATGACATACATAAAATGTAATTTTGCTTGAAAGTTCGTCGCAAGCATTAAAGCCTTAGAAAGAATACCTTTTATAGATTTTTTATCATTTAAATCTATAGGTATCAGTATATTTTTAAATATAGTATTTTCAGACATAAGATATTGTTAGTTTTTGTTTCTTACTGAATCATGTTTTGGTAGAACAAAATTTTTAGTATCGGCGAAATAGTTAATGTCCAGGTTATTTAATAAGTAATTAGAAAGTTTAAAATTTGCTACGTTTCTATGAAAAGCTCCGATAAATTTATCTAAAATATCACGATTTGCCTCATCTCTAGTTACTAGGATTGCCGATACTTTTACTGTAGTTTGATTATCGGTAATCCCTGGATATAAGCCCTTATGAAGTATGGCTTTATGAAAAGCTCTATTTTGTTTTATTAATTCCGTTATTTTATCATTTTCAATAGAAATGAAATCAATTTCACACTTATTAGCTATTAAATTTACTAAGGGGTTAGAATGTCCAACCATCATTATTATAGCATCTATTTCCTTATTACAGAATTGATCACTAGAATCTTCATAATTAATGTGTAGCTCTTCAGGTTCCTTAGCAAATTTATATAAAGAACGTACGACATCATAAGTAATATGACTACTGGAAAATGCTGGACCGTTAGTTATTTTTTTTCCGTCAATATCAGCAAAACCTTTTATTTTATCCTCATCTTTTACAATAACCGTAAAAAACTCATCATGTAGATTAAGCACCTGACGTAAATTTTGCATTTTTTCTTGATCGTGATAATAACCTATGCCCTCATATGCTTCTACTGCAATATTAGATTGCACTAGGGCTAAATCAATTTTGCCTTGTTGTAATAATTTTAAATTTTCTATACTACCGTTTGTTGCAACAACTTCGCATTTAATATGTTCATTATTTTTATCGTCATTTGTAATAGTCTTGCATAAATCAAGTCCAATAGCATAATATCCTTTTAAAATAGAGCCGGTACCGATTTTAATGACTTTTGGAGCAGCATAAATATTACTGCAAATAAGAAATATGCTAATAATAGTCGCTAGTTTAAAATTGTTCATAAAGCTAATTTGAATTATTTGTGGTATTTTGGTCTTCTTTATGTTCATCAAGTTTTAGTTCTAATAAATTAATAGCACCGATATTTATTCCTTTGTCTGAAAACTCAATATCAAACTTAGCTTTTTCTATATTGTTGTAAGCTGAATTTGAATCATTTTGCTCTGTATTTAATTGCACGTCGGAAGCTTTATTAATTGCTTTAGCAATAATTGTTTTAATTATTTTCTTAGAATAAATAATATTATTCGGTAATAATTTATCAACTATGGAATTATAATTTTCCAGCTCAAAATATAGTTTTCCTTTCGGTAATTTATTGGCAAAGAGTTGTAAATCACCGTTTAAATTAACTTTAGAATCATTATCACAAGTAAAAATAAATCTTTCTATATTAAAATTTTGTAAAATAGCTGAATCTTCTCCGTCTTCAGCAAATTTTAAAGAAGCAGCAATATCTAAATTAGCATTTTTAAAATTCAAAATATCTTTTTCTGAATAATAATTCATGTTTAAAAATAAGGATATATTTTCCTCACTTGCTAAATTCTGTTTTCTTATAAGAAATGCTAAATCATTAATTTTAAAGATTTCTTGATTATCTTTAAATATCAATAATGCTTTATTATTTAACTGAGTTGATTTTAATATTTCTTTTAAATTATCATCTTTTGATATTTTATATAAAGGTTTATTAAATTTTCCTATACCCTTTATGTCATCATCGCTGCGTACATCATAGGTAAATGTTTTGTCGCCGTAATTATCGACTTCTCTAATAAAAGGACCGAAATTAAGAGCGGCTCTTTTAGTACTAAAAGCTATATTTAGGACAATATTTTCGCATGTAAATTCTTTAGAATTTACATGATCAATTAATTTTACTTTAGGATCCGTTACGGTAATTTTCCAATTAAAAGGATAGCCTGAAAACTTAACTGCATTATAAGATATTTTAAGATTATCGGATTCAGAATTCTTCATTAAACTTACAACGTTATTTTTTATAGTATATGCAGTTGCAAACCATATTATAGTAAAGGCTAAAAACACAAAAAGAAGTATTTTACGTATCACGTTTTTAATCCATTATAATGTTATATTACGAGTAGCAGCAGGAAGGCGTACTTTTATGCCGTCTAATTCTTCGGTTAAAATAATTTGACATCCCAATCTAGAAGTATCGGTAAGACCAAAGGCTAAGTCAAGCATATCTTCCTCTGCTTCCGTAGGTTTTTTTAGTTTGTTGTAAAATTCTTCTTCTAAAATAACGTGACAAGTAGCACAAGCAAGCGATCCTTCACAAGCTCCCTCAAGGTCTAGATCGTTACTATGGGCTATTTCTAAAATAGAAAGCCCTATCGGTGCTTCTACTGTTTTTTCTTCTCCATCATTTATAATAAATGTTACTTTTATTTTTCCTGACATTCTTCTTATTTTTCCTTATCTAAATTAGTTCGATTTATATAATATATTATATATAACTGAGGCTATTTAATTTGATTGATATTTTTGCCTTTTAGTAAATCATTAATTATTATATTAAACTTTGTATCCATAGATTTTTTTATTTTGGATTTAAACTCTTTAATAGAATTATTAATTAAGATCCAATCTCTAGCGTGTACGGCTTCTTTTATATTATCTAATAAAGAATTAATTATAGATATCTCACTTTTCGATAATAAAGTTGTTAATTCCGCTATAGCACGTTCTATGCTAAAGATTAAAGCCTCTGCTTCAATTACTGCTTCTTGTAGTAATCTTGTAGTATAATCTATTTTAGCATTTTTATACGCGTTTTCTAACATAATATCAATCTCCGTTTTATCAATACCGTGATTTGGCTTTACTTCTATAGCATGTGATGTATTGCTGATTTTCTCATAAGCAGAAACGGATAATATACCGTCTGCGTCAATAGAAAAAGTAACTTCGGCTCTAATATATCCTGCTTTCATAGGAGGAAGTCCCTTTAACTCAAATCGGGCTAAACTGCGGCAATCGGCAGCCATTTCACGTTCACCTTGTAATATATGAAATTGTATACCGGTTTGATTATCGACATAAGTCGTAAATTCTTTTACGACCGAAATAGGAATCGGAGTATTATGCATGATGATTTTTTCAACTATACCGCCATATAATTCCATACCCAGCGATAAAGGTGCTACATCAATCAATAATGAATTTGTATGGGGTGCTATTAAATTTTCTGCTTGTAATGCAGCCCCCCATACAACTGCTTTATCAGGATCGATATCTGATAGAATATCTATTTTAAATGCTTTATATAATTCGTCTTTTATTAAAGGAATGCGGGTTGCACCCCCTACTAAAATAACTCCGTCTATATTTGGATTTCCTGCTTGTTCTAAACACTCTTGAGCTATATTGATAGTACGTTCTACTAAGGGCAAAATTAATTGCTCTAATGTTTGCTTATTAATTGATATATTATCATTATTAAAACTATCTTTATATGTTAAAGTTTCTTTTGCTTTTTTTGCAAGTTGTAAAGTATCTATAGAATTAGGTAAATCAAATTTATTGCAAAGATATTGTGTAATTACTACATCTATATCGTTGCCACCAAGCATATTATCGCCGTTTGTTGCTATAACTTGAAAAATACCTTCTTGTATATTAAGAATAGATACGTCAAAAGTGCCGCCGCCTAGGTCATATACTAAATAACAGCCTTTTTGATTTTTGTTTAAGCCGTAAGCATAGGCAGCTGCAGTAGGTTCGGCAATTAGCCTTAATACTTCAAAACCTGCTATTTTAGCCGCAAGCATTACTTCGCCTCTTGCTGCATCGTTAAAATGTGCAGGTACTGTTATTACTGCTTTAGTTAGATTAGTCTTTAATTGTTCTTCTGCTTGATTTTTTAGGTAAATAAAAATTTCTGCTGCAATTTCAGGGACTCTCAGTTGTTTATTTGCAAAATTTAGCTTAAGCTCACTACTATTTACATCTAGATAATCTTTAACTAACGAAAAAAGTGCCGGAGTATTTAGAATTTCTTTTAATGTTTTACCGAATAGTCTTTTAATAGAACGCAGTCCTTTATTATTACCTATAGTAAAATTGTTACTTGTAAAATCTATAGTAGTTGGGATTAATTCTTTATCATCTATAGATTTAATAACTTTAACTTTTCTATTAGCTGCAATAGCTATTAATGAGTTAGTAGTGCCAAAATCAATACCGACTGCTATTGGCCGTTCTTGCTTAAAATCAGCTTGCTCCGGTTCCCTAATTTCTATTATTTGCATGATTTTATTTTTTCTTGCAGTTTATGCAGCAATGTCCCAATATATTTAAGCTTGCTAGTTTTTATAGTTGCGTCTGATAGATTTTGTTCTTCAAAAGCTTGTTTTAAAGAATCAATTTCAAGCTTTTTCATTAATTCATATTTGTCTTTTATTTTTTCTAAATCACTAAATAAGATAGTATTTTCGATTATTTCCATTTCATCCCAGAATATGCTTAATTCTAGTGGCGAAAGTAAACTACGTGTTTTTTCGTCATTCAAATTTATATTTTGCAAAAGCAGCATATATTCAGCACGCTTTAAGGCATCTTTAA
This sequence comes from Rickettsia sp. Tenjiku01, assembly GCF_001653015.1. NCBI lineage: Bacteria > Pseudomonadati > Pseudomonadota > Alphaproteobacteria > Rickettsiales > Rickettsiaceae > Rickettsia > Rickettsia sp. Tenjiku01. The sequence goes on along the minus strand of NZ_BCMR01000013.1, from coordinate 956 downwards.
GAGTAGAGTAAGCGTTATTTAATTCAGCCGCAGTAATTAGATTTTGTTCCTTTTCCTGCAAAGTTTTTGCTTTATCGGGATGATATTTTACCTGCATAGCAAAATATTGCTTTTCTAATATCTTTAAATTAATATTATACTCTTGCGGCAGTCCTAATAATTGAAAATAATTTTGCACTTTTCCTTTTTTGTAATTCTAAACTGCTCTATCATATATCAAAAATTAAAAAAATACAATTATGGAAGTAGATCTATTACATTTTGAAAAAAAATATCATAACTGTATTGTAGCAGGTATAGATGAAGCAGGTAGAGGATCGCTTGCAGGTCCGGTAGTAGCAAGTGCCGTTATAGTAGATAACGCCAATATTATAACGGGCATTAAAGATTCTAAAAAGCTTTCCAAAAAGAAAAGAGAATTACTATATGAACAAATCACTAGTAATTATGTTTGGGCAACTGCTATTATTTCTCATACCGAAATTGATGATATTAATATATTAGAGGCAACTAGAAAAGTTTGTTCTATTGCTGTAGCAAATCTTAGCCTTGAGCCAGAAATAGTGTTAGTTGACGGTAATATGCAGTTTAAGGATGAAAAATTTGTCAGTATAATTAACGGTGATAATTTATCATTATCGATTGCTGCGGCTTCTATTGTTGCAAAAGTTACTAGGGATCGTTTGATGCTAGACTTAAGTGCTGAATTTCCCCAATATTTATGGCACAAAAATTCCGGCTACGGTACCAAAGAACATATCGAAGCTATTAATATACACGGCTTATCACCGTATCATCGTAGGAGTTTTAGGTGTTGTTAATGGTATTGCTTGTGTGGACACTGAATCGTCATTGCGAGCAGCCATAGGCTGCGTGGCAATCTCATGAAATAATAACACACTCCTGAGATTGCTGCATCAAAACTTACAGTTTTGTCTCGCAATGACGATGACGAT
>NZ_BCMR01000012.1:0-19211 GCF_001653015.1 Rickettsia sp. Tenjiku01 | reverse complement strand
ACAAGAAAAAGTTGACAGCACAAGTAAAGGTACAGGAGTAATTGATTATAGTTTTAACTTAAAGGAACATGATAATCCGATAGGCGTAAAACAGATACGGGAAAATGCAGAGATTCGAGATAAACGTGTAAAAGTAGAAAAAGCATGGAATGAACTAGTAGCAAGTGGAGGAGGAAGAGTAAGAGAACAAGAAGGAGGAGAAATATCAGAACGACGTGCAAATGCTGAAAAGGCATGGGATGAGTTAGTAAAAAGCGGCGTAGTAACAGAAAAAAAAGATAATAGTTCTAATGAAAACTCTTAAAACCTTAAAGATATTTATTATAGTTTGTATAGCGTCTGTAAGCTTAGCTAGCTTTGCCGGCTTTGGAGAATCATGTTCTAGTTTACCGACTACTGCAGATGGGTATTTAGAAACGGACACGGCATATGGCTATATAATTCGTAATATTGATATGAAAGATCCGAGAGGTAATTGTAACTCAGTTGCGTCTAGTATAACGTTTTGTTTTAAAAATGTAGAAGGTAGTAGTAGTCCTTGCACCATGTATACTTTAAATGAAGGTGACTCTAAAAAGATTAGTGATTTAAGTACCGATAATAATCCTGATCTTGGAGCAAATCCTGTATTAAAGAATATCGTTTTAACGGTTAAAAAATGGGATAATGATCTATGTTTAGTTATGCCTACGTCAAGGGGACCGATGCCGGTAGCATGTAAATCTTTGAGTGCTACACCGACTCCACCTCCTCCTGAGGATGAGAATTGTAATATAGGAAAAAGTTGCTATACGGGAGCAAATTATAGTCAATCGTTAATTAATTTTTCCGGTCTTGCAGTTCAGTGTTTGAGCGCAACGCTTAATAAAATATTTTTTGCTGGAAAGAGTTGTAGTGCTCAAGATCAAAATTCTAGAATAACTAATCTTGCTGCTTTTTCTACGTTTCAAGGTTATTTAAAGAGAATGATAGGTGCGGCATTAATTCTTTATACTATGTTTTTTGCCTTTAATATGGCTCTAAATACAGAATATGCAAGTACTGAAAAAATAGCTCTTTTTGTAATAAAATTCTTATTTGTTGCTTATTTTTCTATCGGTCTTGGACCTTTAGATTTTAGCGGCGGTCAGCCGACAAAAGAAAACGGTATGTTAAAATATGGATTACCTATTTTGATAGGAGCAGCACCGGACTTTGCACAGATGATCTTTAATGCCGCAGGTTCTAGAGGATTATGTCAATTTGATAATTCAAAGTATAAGGACGGTTATAAATTTTACGGTTTATGGGACGCGATTGATTGCCGTATAGGTTATTATCTTGGCTTGGATTTACTTTATAATATAGATAAGAATGGAGTGTTAGGGAATGTGGTCGGCAATGGTCCCCGTGGTAATAATACACCTATACCTAATTTTGATCCTGAAGGCAAAAATGACAGACCGAAGGATTTAAGTAAAGCAGGAGCACTTAGATTTTTTACCGTTATGTTTGGATTCTTTATGGCCGGAAACATTATTATACTTGCAGCAGGTTTAGTATTTTCTGTAATATTTTTATCTATACTTTTATATTTTATTACGCATTATTTAGTTTGCATGATTACTATTTACGTTATGACATATATTTCTCCTATATTCATTCCTATGGCTCTATTTACTCGTACAAAAGCTTATTTTGACGGGTGGCTAAAAGTATGTATTTCATGTGCATTGCAGCCGGCAGTAGTAGCAGGTTTTATAGCTTTATTAATAACTATGTATGATTCCGCAATATTTAAAAATTGTGAATTCCTTAGATATGATTATGAAAAAGGGGATATTAGATTTAGTACTTTTGAGTTAAGGCTTCCTGTTGGCGGGGCAGATCAATGTCAGGAAAGTTTTGGATATAAAATGTTAGAATATTATGCAGGTAAAGGTTGGGAAGAGCATTTATTGATACTTTTTCCAATAAAATCAATTGTTAGAGATGTTGTATCTATTTTAGCAGAACTTTTATGCGTATTAGTATTTTCGGTTATTTTTTATTACTTCTCTAAATCTATAGGGCGATTTGTTTCTGATTTAACTAATGGTCCTAATATGGATGCAGTAACGGCAAGTCCCACTAAAATCGTTGGTTTAGTAAAGAAAGGAGCAGCTTTCCTTAAGGATGCTGCTATGGCTTCGCAAGGTAAGCCGCTGGTAGGAGATAAGCCAGGTGTTAGAGGTAAGCGTAAAGAGGGAGAGCAGCAAGACGGGGATTTAGCAAGCGGTTCGGGTGGAGGTAAATGATAGAATATGCAGGGTAACTTATTAAAAGTTTTAGGAGTACTTGCTATAGTAGCAACGTTAGTTTGCTTTATTTTTGCAGCACTTGGTATGATAGGAGCAGTAAAAGTCGGTAACAGCTGCTACATGAGATATGAGTCGGACGGTCAAGGAGGGGCGGATTCAATAACCGGTACTATAACCCTTAATGCTAATGCTAATTATGTATACACTGCTAAGATGTTGTCCGACGGCACGACTCTGCTTATTCCTGATCCTACTCGTTACGGTGAATGGCTAAATACTCAGGTGCTAGTAGAAAACAGCCAACCGGTGAATTTACAAGTGGTCGGTCAGGTTAGTTTGTGTTTAGCTTATATACCGAAAGATAATTTACAACGTACAGGGGCTGGATCTAATTTAGACGATAACGGTCAAATGATCCCGATTCCTCGTATTAACGATACAAATAATCCACCTGTCTCTCTAATAATGGATGCAAAAAATAATGAATGGCGTAATATTGCCGAATTATACGCCAATGATAGAGTTTTAGTTTCCGTATCTCCTAATTTTGCCAATACGGATGCGACAGTTAAAGATGCTTTTAAAGGTGCTGAAGTTACGAAAGATTGTTCAGAGAATCAAACTACTTATAATCCAATTTGTGGAAAATATTCTATTTATTCAGGTGAGTATGTCAATGCTTGCGAGTTAAAAGAGAAGTATTGGAATTGTCAAGTCACATGGAGGTGCCCTACCTGGTATGAGAGCATAGGTTGCGACTGGGGATTATTAGGCTGTAGTCCTTATTGTAATAAGATACCAGAATGTACAAACAAATGTATGGCTTGGGTTAATATAACGAGACCAGCACCAGAAAACTATCTAGATGATGAGAGTTTTACATTTTCGTGGTCTGACAACACAGGTAAATTATTTATCGACTATTCAGCCCTTCAATGTTCTTATAATGCTAATATTCCTCCAGTTGATCAATGCCCTGATATGATTGGCAACCGTAGTCCAAAAGATAAAGATTATATTGGAGGTGTACATTGTACTTCGGGCATATGTAGCGATGGAGATTTTCAAAAGAATCGGAGATTTTGGTATACGGCGGACGGTAAAGGAGGCAAAGGACCAACTGGATTAATATATCAAATGAATGATGCGGGTTCTATAAGTCAAGCTCTGCCTTCTAAGCTAGAATTTGCTAAATTTGTTGCAGATACAGATCAACCGTCTGACTATAAAGATAAAGATGGTAAATATTTATATAAAGTTATATATAATATACCTTTTAACAGTAATATTGCAAAAAGTTATTTACAATATAGGCTGTGGTCTCCTACCTCACAAGATAGTAGTAAGAATACGGGAGGATACGTTTTAAATATTAAACAGACTAAATGCTATAGAGAAAACGGTAATAGTTTTAACGATACTTTTGATGATCGAGGACGAGTGCAATACATAATAGTAAAGCCTTCAGAAAACCCGAATACTAGCGGTAAAACCTATTCACCTCAAGGAATCAGCGTTGATAGTGAAGGTAAATATAGCTTTAACGCAAATGAGGCGGGTTATATATGGATGAAAATTCTAAATGATCCTGGTAATAATTTAAGGGACTATAAAGATAGTGAAGGTAGCTATAAAGTACATTTCTCAACATCCTTAAAAGTAGGAAGTTTTACTATTAAAGTAATGAATCCGTTACTTCAGTTATTTAAAACTAAAGTGCAAGGGGCTGCTACTTCTATTTTTAAAAATATGGTATGTTATAAAGCTAATGATAGTTCGTCCTGTACTAACTTTTTTACCTATATTAAAGCAATTTTAATTCTGTATGTGATGACTTACGGAGCAATGTTTTTGCTTGGTTTTGCTAAGATAAACCAAAAAGAGCTAGTAATTAGAATAGCAAAAATCGGGGTAGTTAGCGGACTTATGAACGGTAATACCTTTGAATTTTTCAATAACTATCTTTTTGATGCAATTACCAATTTTTCAGACTCAATTATTGCTAATATGAGTGGATATAGTTTATTTACTTCTACTAATACTATTTCTAATCCTTTCATGTTTTTAGATGCAGTAATGAGTAAAATATTTTTTAGTCAAACCTTTATCGCTCAATTACTTGCGCTTCTTTCTCTTGGGCTTAGCGGTATTATATATTTTATAATTACTTTTATTGCGGTTGGTATAGTAATTATTACGGCGTTTAGAGCTGTTGCCGTTTATATTATGGCATTTATGGCAACTTGTATATTAATCGGTATAGCCCCTTTATTTATTAGTTTCTTATTATTTGATTTTACTAGGTATTTATTTGATAATTGGGTGAGGTTTACGATCCGCTATATGATAGAACCGGTAGTTATGATGGCAGGTATTATAGTGCTAACACAACTATTTACCATTTATCTGGATTTTGTTTTAGGTTATAGCGTGTGTTGGAAATGTGCTTTACCGATAAAAATTCCGTTTATCGGTACTATTTTACCTATTGCCTTGCTGAATGTACCTATCTTCTGTATTAATTGGTTTGCCCCTTGGGGAATGGATTATATGTCGGGTATGATGGGAGTAAATATGCAAAATATCGTAGCTCTAGTTATTATTGCTTACGGTATGTACGGTTATGTCGAATTTTCAGGACGTATGGTAGTAAAATTAACTAATGCTGTTGGGCCTTCGGCTACTGAAATTGGTGGTAAAATGTCTCATGATGCAGGACAAAAAGCATTAAGTTCAATAGGAATGGATGATAAAACAAGACAAGGTATTACCGGTAGAGCGGAAGCACGATTAAAACAACGCAATAAGACATTAGATCAGGCTGAGACAAATAGGAAAAATACGCCAAAAGAAGGGGGCGAGAAGACAAATGAAGAATCACCTAAACCTGAAACACCGAAATAGAGGGTGAATCGAAAATCGTCATTGCGAGGAAATTATGAAATAATTGACAAAGCAATTTCAGGAGTTATTTCATGAGATTGCCGCGCAGCCATACAGCTGCTCGCAATGACAGGTTTACTATTTAATACTATGGACAAGCCACGGTATCACGTGTTGGATAACAATTTAAAATTATGAAAATTCTTAAGAGTTTAGTTTTATTAGTTTTGTTTATGGCGATGCCAGCTAAAGCCGATGATGCTTTTTCATGGATGTCAACCAGTTTTGGCGGGTTAAAAAGCTTATTCGGTTGTTTAGAAGTGCCTGAATTTACAAGTTTTCAAGAGGGTAATATAGGAATTAGTTTATCTACAGCCGGAATTTGGCAATCAACAGGTAATACTGTTCAGAAAGGTAAATTGTTAAAAATAAATTGGTCTACTTCAGGTATTACTCCTGAACCTAGAAAATATCTAGTATTATATAGAATTGATCCAAGGTTTAGTATGCCGCAAGTTTTCATTAAAACTTATAATTATTCTAAATTACAATTTGAAGCTTTAGGATTTCCTCGTTTTGTTACGGACAATAACAGTGAAACACCGGGGACTATACCGCCTGATAAAGACCTTGATGCACTTTCATTTACTAAAATGTCTGATTTTGTTAAATATTTTAACTATTCTAACGGTAATTCGAGAATTGAAGTTAAGGCCGGCGATGTAGTAAATATTAGTTTAGTTGGTAAAGATAATTTTTTTAGCCCTAATACTCTAAAACTTCCTAATACCGTAGATAATATTTTAACACAGGAACTTGATAGCTCGATATTCGCTGCTTCTGCACTTTATACTCAAAGTAACCTTGGAGATTTTGATAATAGAATAATTTACTCTTCTGCAGAGCAGGTGTGTAATATGATAGATGAGGAAAGAAAAAGTGTATGTAGCGGCACGGGTACTGCTACAAAGTATAAAAATACCGATAATGGAGTAATAGTCGGTAAGCCTATGATAACGGGAGCGGTACAGTATTTCATGGGCTTAATTAAGGCTTGTCCTGCTAATGCCGGTATAAATACTAGCCCTGCTTGCTATTACGATCAAGGTAGAGGGATGATAATTAAAGTAGGCGGGCAGATTATTAAGGGAAGAGATCAGAGTTTTGTAAATTCAGGCAGTACTCAAAGTAGCTTTATATATTATCAAGCCACTAGTGGTGGTACTATGGATTTTACTAGCGATTGGCAAGTTAGTAACATGTTTAGTAATTCAGTTTTAATGAGTGATTGGAGCCAAAATTTTTCAAATTATGCTAGTTTTGTAGATTATATAAATAAGAATGATTGGTCAGCTAATTTTTTATATTTTGGTTGTTATTCGATGATTGTTGAAATAGGTCATGGGGCAAATTCAATTAATCCTGATGATCAACAAAATATAAAGTTAGAATATTTAATAACGTCTGATGGTACATTACCTGATCCATCTGTTCGTGGTACGCCGGTAGATTATAACTTTGCGACTGATGCCCCGCAAGATGGATATTTATGGTTAAGGGTGGTAAATCCTAATAGTAATATACAAGGGGTAGTTAGTGTAAATTATGCTAATTATACCGGTACAACTTGGTTTTCTGATATAATATATAACGGTGCTATTAAACCTATTACCGATCAGTTTAGAACTTTTAGTCAAAACTTTTATATTAAGTTAGTTAAAAATTCTGCAGTGCAGAATTTAGCTAAAGCTGCATTAACCCTTTATGTTACTATATTTGGGCTAATGTTCGTTACAGGAGCATTAAAATTAACTGCCGTAGAAGTAATAACACGTATATGCAAAATAGCTATAGTAGCTTTTTTAATTAGAGAAGAAAGTTGGAGCTTCTTTAATACATACTTCTTTAGTGCATTTACTGACGGTATTGATTTCTTTGTAACTAACGTAGTAGGTGCTACAAGCTCTAGATCTAATATTTTTGGTTTTATTGATCCTATATTTGATAAATATACTAACGGTAGGATTTGGGGATTACTATTTATTGAATTATTACAAATACATAATGGTTTAGCATTTATCGCTATTATAACCATTTATTCACTTATTACTTATTTTAGAGCTATTTTAGAAGTTATAATAGGTTATGTTATTGCATTCATAGGGGTAACTGTTATGATTTCATTGGCACCGTTTTTTATAATATTAATGTTATTTGAAAAAACTAAAAGTTTATTTGATAATTGGATATCGATATTGCTTAGCTATGTAGTGCAGCCGACAATATTATTGGTTTTCTTTTTATTGATAGATCAGGTTTTATCTGAGCAGCTTTTAAAAGTGGTAGTTAGAGCCTGTTGGGATACTCTTATACCAATAAAAATAGGGCTTGATTTAACAAATCTTGGTATTCCGATTAATTTCTCTTTTACATTACCGTTCTTACCCGGAATACCTTTCTATGTACCGGATGTTCCAGAAATTAGTAGCTCGAATATTCTAACGAACAATGCTAATACTTTCTTAGTATTATTTACTACGGCTTTATTATTTTATTCATATTGCTTGATGTCATATAGTTTAGTAACTTTTGTAAATATAGTAGTTGGAATGCTTACAAATGTTACACCGGCACGAATATCAGGAAATTATCAAGAACGTTCTGATCCTGTGGGAGCCGTTATGCATGATATAGCTTCAGTAACAAAACCGATTAAAAAGGCTGCAATGGCTCCGGCTAGAGTTTTCAAAGACAAGATCATTGATCAAAATTATAAAGCTAGAAAACCGGAAGTAGGTGGTGAATTTACAAATAAATTTCTTGCTGAGCGTAATGATGTGAAGAAAGAGGAAGGAGAGAAGAAAGAATAATTGTAAATATTTTCACCGTCATTGCGAGGAAATTGCATAGCAATTGACAAAGCAATCTCAGGAATTTAGTACTGCTTCATGAGATTGCCACGCTCCCTATGGTCGCTCGCAATTACATTGAAATTAAGACATATGGAAATAACACATAATAAATGAACAAAAATATTTTTATTACATTATTAATATCGCTATTGTTGCTTTCCGGTTGTACCGGCGATACTTGTATTGACCCTGATGATTTCGGTTTTATCAAATTCAATGTCTCTGCTAGATATGATCCGGAAGAAATTACTTCAAGACAGGAAGGTAATCAGGTAGCACCATGGCGTGATAGTGCTTATAAAGTAAACGGCTATCCTTTAACCATTATGGTAAGACCGTGGAGTTATATACTTGGCGATAAAAATACTTCAGGTCAGTTATCTGCATGGTGTCCATGGTATGGTCAAAAAAATAACACAACTACTTTGGCTGCTTTTTGCGTTAAGCTACAACCGTGTACTTTTTGGGATAATACTAGACTTGATATGTGTACTCCTAATCCCGCAAATCAAAATGATGCAATGATTAGTAATGCTCCATGTATAATGACAAACGGTGTCGGGCTTTATTTTCTTATTGCCGCTAAAAATACCGATCCCAATATTTCACCGGACTCACAGCGTAAACCGCAAGGTATAACTCAGCATTTAGGAGAGGAGCTTACTTCGGGCTATGAATTTTATAGTACTAGTAGTACAGGACAATTCTTGGAAGCCGGTGGTATAAATTATCAATATAAAGGTGAAGATAAGTCAAAATATGCTCAATCTCCTCTTTATTTTAAGATTATAGATAAATTTTATAATGATAATAGCGGGCAATATAGATTAGTAATAAAGTCCGGAGTTACTGATACTAGACCCGATCCGCTACAATTTTTAACGGATTTAATAAAAGGAGTATTATTTGGTAAGGATGGGATTATAAAGAAAACTTATCAACAAATAATTGATACGTCGGGTTATAGGATGAGTGTCTCGGCTATTTTAACTCTATATATAATGTTTACAGGCTTTTCCTTTTTAATAGGTAATATAAACCTTACTCATGTCGAACTTATAGTTAGAATATTAAAAGTTAGTATAGTCTCAATATTATTAAGTACGGATAAAGCTTGGACATTTTTTCATGATTATTTATTCGTATTTTTTATTGATGGGGTTCAGCAAATACTGCAAATAATTAATGAAGCTTCGGCTACCGGTCCCGGTTCTCAAAGCTTGCTTGGGTTACTTATTGCTCCTCAAACTTTATCTAAATTATTTTCTTTACTATTTGTTGATTGGCTTGGTTTTATATATATCATTCTATATTTAATAGCCTTATATTTTATTTTCTTGCTTATATTTAAAGCCACTATTATCTATCTCACCGCTCTTATAACTATCGGTATGATTATAATTATGGGACCGATATTTATTTGTTTCATGTTGTTTAATATAACTCGTTCGTTATTTGAGAATTGGTTAAGACAATTAATATCATATGCATTACAGCCTATAATTTTATTTACCGGTATCGCTTTTATTTCAATGATCATCAGAACCGAAATATATTCAACGCTTGGTTTTGCAGTATGTAAACATGATTTTCCTAATTTAGGTCCGATAAATGAAATATTCGGTAGCTTCCTTGAGGATATAGATCCAAGCCTGGGTCATTCAATATTTTATTGGTGGTTCCCAGTACCGATGAAAGGTGGTATAAATAATTTCCACAAAGCAAATATATTAGTTCCTAAAGATCATATAATAGTAGATGATTCTTGTAAGAATGACCCTGATAAATGTAAGCATTGTGCTGCGTATGAGTGTATAGATGAACGCTATATTGAATTACCATTTTTAGATTTAGTTAAAGATGCAAAAAGAATTAGTAATTTTATAAATGGGAAATTTGTCCAACTTGACGGGATATTACTAATTTTTGTGTCTATTTATTTGCTAAGTAAATTTAACGATACTGCTATATCGACGGCACAATTTATTGCCGGTACTTCAGGTAATTTAACAGAAATACAAAAAGTTAATCAGGAATCTTACGAATCTGCAGCGAAACAAATGAATAGACCGCTAAATTATGTGGCTAAGACGGTAAGTGCACCTGTAACTAGCCGTGTAAGTGCAGGGAAAGAGCAAGCTCGTATGTTTTTTGCCGAGAAATTTGAAAATATGATGATGGGAAGGCTTGAAAAGCAAGCTCTTGGTTCTTCAGCAAATAAAACCGTACAAAATGAGGTTAAGAGAAAATACGGTATAGATTCTAAAGATGTAAAAATGAATGCTATTACGGATTATGAAAACGGTATTGCAGGATTATTAAAGCATTTACCTAAGGGGAATGAATTAAAAGCAAAAGAACTATCGCAAATGAAGTTTACTCAGCTTCGAGATAAAATTGCTGCAAATAAATATGGAGTGAAAGATTACGCTGCTTTAAGTAAAGAACAAAAAGCTGAGCTTGATAAGTCATTAAAAGATGCTAACTTACGTGAACTCGCTAGCGATGCAAACTTTACTAGAGATTATCAAGATGCTTATAAAAATGTTCACCAAGAAATGTCCGGGCGAGGTGTTGGTCTGTTCGGTAAGAATATAGGAGTGCTTAGAAGTTGGCAAGAGATAGAGCATCGTATTGATACAAAACGTAAATTAAAAGAAGAAAAGCGTGTAGGTATAGGCGAAAAAATATATGCAGGTTATACAGGAATAAAAAGAGGAGCTTTAACTGCAATAGTCGGTAAAGATTTACGTGATGCTTATGAGGGTAATCTAACCAGTGCCGAATGGCATGATTTTGAATATAACGATCCAAGGCTTAGAACTTATAGCGAAAAATTAAAAGATGATGAAAAAGCACGAGAACATGAAGAGCTCCAAATGCATATTAATAAGGAGGCGCTAGCTGCTCAAGCAGATATATTATCACCGGAATATCTAGCAAGACTAGAAAAAGCAGGTAGACATAGTGATGTGGAATATTATCAAGAATTAGCTCAAAGAAAGCTTATTCATGAGGTGCATGGTAGGTTATTTGAGGAAGGTGAACCGGTAATGATGGGCGACAGATTTATGCGTGAGAAAGCTACTGATTCTCAGATGCGCGATATGATAGATAACGCTCATAGAAAACATGCAGAATTTATAGATGGAGATCGATATATTCGTCGCCAAGAGCATTATGATATTATGCACGAGAAAGCCCAGGAAAATTTAGAGCAAACTTATAAAGAGCTTAAAGATCATTTCAAAAGAGATGATATCAAGATCGAAGAAATACCGGCATTAATAGCACAAAAAGTTAAAGATACCGCCGAGGGAGCTGAAATAGACCAAAAGATTACGGAAGAGCTTAATAACTTTAATGCTGATGTTAAAAATTATGAATATAGTACTGAAGTATTAAATAAAATAGAGGATAGAAAGCAAGCCATTACCGATGAAGTCAATGCTCAGATCGATAAGATTAATAAATATAGAGAAAATGCCAAAATGCAAACCTATTTAAAGCCTATAGTAAACGAGGGTAGAAAGCTAAGAAAATTAGAAGATCATTTAAGAAATATGAAGTTAGAATAACTAATAATTGTTTTTTTAAACAATTATAGTATATAGAATATGTAAAAACAAACATATTGATGAACGATCAAACTAAAAATGGTTCTGAAGAACTCAAGTATTTATCATCAGATTAAAGCTTAAAACCGCAAAAAGTTGGGAAGAACTATTTACAGAACTAAGCTCAAATCCTACTAATGATTTTTTTCTGAAGGAAGAGAAGCTTCTCCACCGCAAGAACGAAATTGGAAATTATTTAAATGATTGATATATAGCTCTTATGTAATTCCTGCGAAAGCAGGAATCCAGAAAAATAACTTCAATATTGATACAGAAGTTACATATTTGATAAAATAAGCATATAAAAAACAAGTTTTTTATGCTTTACTGGATTCTCGTTTCCGCGGGAATGACATTAAAGGGTCTTTTTCGAACTACGCAACAATGCCTACACGGAATTCGAATATACACTGTTGCGTTATGTTGCGTTAATAGCATTTAAGAAATGCCCGCTAAAAACAATAATTAGTTTTCCCTTTATTAATTAACTTATATACTATCTAATTAAGTTAGTGATTAATTTATTAAGGGGTTTATGAAGAAGCAACATATAATAAACGAGACTTTTTTAGATGCCATTCTAGCTAAGAAATTAGGTACTACTTATACTCCTCCAAAAGAAATCAACGATCCTGATTGTGATGAAGCAGTAAAGCATTTCATCGATCTATTACTTAGAGCCGACGGCTTTAAGCCTGTTAAAACTGCAGTAGTTCATCCGATCGATAAAGAATCATTACTCGGTGCAGTTAGAGCGGCATAATTTAATGTAATAAAACCGGTCTTGATTGGTCCACAACATAAAATTGAATCAGTAGCAACAGTTAATAATGTCGATCTTGAGGATTATCAAGTAATTAATGTTGAGCATAGCCATGAAGCAGCAAAAAAAGCCATAGAGCTTGCGAAGAAAAGGGAAGTTGCGGCTATTATGCCAAGAGGGGGCGCTTCATACTGATAAGCTTATGTCTGCGGTAGTTTATAAGGAGAATGGACTACGTACTGAACGTCGTATAAGCCATGCTTTCTTAATGGCAGTTGCTACCTTGCCAAAACCGTTCATTATTACCGATGCTGCAATATTTCGTCCTACTCTAGAAGATAAGCGTGATATAGTGCAGAATGCTATTGATTTAATGCATATGATCAGAGAAGACAAGCAGGTTAGAGTTGCGGTATTATCGGTAGTTGAGACGGTAACTTCTGCAATCCCTACAATCCTTGATGCTGCTGCTTTATCGAAAATGATAGATAGAGGGCAAATTACGAATGCTATATTTGACGGACCGCTTGCGTTTGATTGCTATTTCTTTATTTGCTGCAGAAGCAAAAGGCATTAGCTCTTCAGTTTCAGAAAATGCTGATATATTAGTAGTACCTGATCTTGAATCAGGCAATTTGCTTGCAAAGCAGCTAAAATATTTGGGTCAAGCGGTTATGGCGGGTATCGTTCTTGGAGCCTGTGTGCCTATTATTTTAACAAGTAGAGCTGATCCTATGGATATGCGTATTATTTCCTGTGTACTTGCTTCATTTGTTTATAATCACACTAAGGCGAAGCTACATATCCAAGCAGGTAAATAATGAAAAATGTTATTTTAATAGCTAATGCTGGCTCATCTAGTTTGAAAATTTCTATTTTTGAAATTCAGAATAAAAAAGTTAAGGATAATATTTATAATATTTTTTTAGAAAATATTATTTCATATAAATAAAACACAGGCATTTGCTACCGACATTAAAGATGATGCTATTGAAATGATTATTGATCTTTTTGAAGATTGGTGGAAAAAACAAGAAAAGCTCAAGTTAATTGCAACCGATCGCCGTATTGTCCATGGCAGGAAAATTTTTAATAAACCGGTTATTGTTAATGAAAAAGTTAGTGAAGATTTAAGAGCATTAATACCTCTAAGCCTCTTGCATCAACCTTATAATTTGCAGGTACTGGCTTTATTTCTTCAAAAATATAAAGAAATCTCACATATAGCTTGTTTTGATACGTCGTTTCATTTTACCAATCCTCCTATTACAAAAGCTTTCGGTTTACCGAAAAAATATTATGATAAAGGGATAATTCGTTACGGTTTTCATGGGTTATCATATAAATATGTTAGCGGCCATTTTAACGAAATGACAAAGGAAGATTTACCTACAAAGACTATTATAGCTCATTTAGGACGCAGTAGTAGTCTATGTGCGCAGTAGTAGTCTATGTGCTATTAAAAAAACGGTCTTAGTTTAACAAGTTCCATGGGCTTTAGCGTACTTGACGGTGTTGGGTACAAGGACAGGTAACCTTGATCCTGGAGTAGTGTTATATCTTATCGATCATGAGCAAATGATTACGAAAGAAGTAACCGAGTTACTATATAAGAAATCAGGATTACTCGGTATGTCCAGTGAAAGCTCCGATATGCGTACTTTGTTTGCCAGTAACTCACCTGATGCTAAATTTGCTATAGATTTATTTGTGTATCGCATTGTACTTGCAATAGGTACGCTAACTGCTGCACTTGAGGGAGTTGATTGTCTAATTTTTACTGCCGGTGTTGGACAGAATTCCGCTGTAATACGAGAAATGATTACTGAAAAACTTTTATGGCTAGGCATTAAAATAGATGATACAAAAGACCAAAAAAATGAGCATCTAATAAGCGCTGAAAGCAGTAAGGTTAAAGTTTTCGCTGTGCCGACAAACGAAGAGCTAATCATCGCTGAGGAAGTGATGAAGTTTTTATAACACAAATTGGTTAATTTTTAATTACTTATACCTCTATTTTTCTTTATTAACTTTTTTTGAAATATATGCAACTATAGATATAGTTTTAACTTAAATTTTGGAGGAAGTTATGCCAGAAGATTTTTTGATAAAAAGAAAGCAGAAAAACAAATAAAGGATATTAAAAATAATAAGATAAATCCATATAATGATGCAATGAAGAAAGATTCTAGAAGTGGGTTGATGCAGAGGCAAGTTATAGCTAAAAACGTAGCAGGTTATAAGACAGTATTAAAAATAGAGCAGCAAGCAAAAGAAGCATGTATTAGTTTAGATAAAGATGCTATGAGATGCTTAGAGAAAATAACAAGTCCATTATATAGAAGCTGCTAAGAAAGCAGAATTTCAAAAATTTCAAAGTGATCAAGCTCATAAAACGCATCAACAAAAAGCTGAAGCATTTAGGAGTGGTACAACAGTTGCTGCTAAAAAACAAAGAAAAGAAGATTATAGGACAGGTGGGTGGGATAAATAATTAAATTATAATTTTATTGCGTTAATTGGTACTGTCTACTATTTTAAACGTATGTCTATACTTCATGCCACAATCTTAACCGTTTTTCCTGAAATGTTTCCTGGAACTCTAGGACATTCTTTAGCAGGACAAGCACTAAATAAAAATATTTGGTCATATGACGTTATTAATATTCGAGATTTCGGTTTAACTAAGCATAAAAATATTGATGATGAGGCTTATGGCGGTGGTAACGGGCTTATAATGCGTCCTGATGTTCTAGGCAGTAGCATAGATCATGCTCTTGCTTTAAATCCTAATGCTGAAATGTATTATCCTTCACCTCGCGGTAGAGTCTTTACCCAAAGCTTTGCTAAAGAGATGTTAAAAAATAAAAACCTCATATTCTTATGTGGACGTTACGAAGGGATTGACGAACGTGTAATTGAAGAGTATAATGTTAAAGAAATTAGTGTAGGCGACTACATTTTATCCGGCGGAGAAATACCTACCCTCACCATTCTCGATTGCTTAATTAGACTACTGCCAGGTGTTTTAATGAACCAAAATACCTTATCTTCTGAGTCTTTTGAAGAAGACGGGGAATTTAAGGGCGGGCTTGAATGCAGCCTATATACAAGACCTGAAATTTGGCGTGATCGAGCTGTACCGAGTGTTTTGTTATCCGGTAACCACAGGCTAATTAATGAATGGAAAAAAGAGCAATCACATATGATTACTAAATTACGCCGTCCGGAGTTACTTAAAGATTTATAGAGTTAAGGAGTTAAAAAATGAATATTATTGATCGCTTTGAACAGGAAAATATTTCAAAGCGTACTGCAAATAAAAAAATTCCTGATTTTGAAGCCGGCGATACAGTTAAGGTAACTGTTAAAATTATTGATAGATCGATTGAGAAAGACGGTAAGGAAAAATTAACGGAAAGATTTCAAGCTTATGAAGGTGTAGTTATCGCAAAAAGAAATCGCGGTATTACTTCATCTTTCTTAGTACGTAAAATTAGCCACGGTGAAGGAGTCGAAAGACGCTTTATGACTTACTCACCGATAGTACACTCTATTGATGTAGTAAAATACGGAGTAGTTCGTCGTGCTAAACTTTATTATTTAAGAAATAGAAGTGGTAAGTCGGCTAGAATTAAAGAGAGGCATATCCCTATTGCTAAAACTAAGGTAGCAAAAGCTTAAATATATTTGTATCTCTTATGTCATTACTGCGAAAGAGTGCATTGCTACGTGAATACTAAATACGTCATTGCAAGCAACCGTAGGCTGCATGGCAATCTTATGAAATAATAACAAACTCCTTAGATTGCTTCGTCAATTACTTCGTAATTTCCTCGCAATGACGTATGCCTCAAATCCCTAAAGTATCTCTATAAAGCTCAAGCATAGCGTCCTGCTCGGCAAGTTTATCCTTATCCAATTTCTTTAGTTTCAATATAGATTTCATAGCTTTAACATCAAATCCATGTGAAGAAGCATCTTGGAAGATATCTTTTACTTCTTGAGATAAATCAGCTTTTTCTTGCTCTAATCTTTCTATTTTGCTTATATATTGCTCTAATTGTTCTTTTACTACTACTTCTGACATAAAAAATCATTTAACCTTTTTGAATTTACTATATAATACAAATATAATCCTTATTCAACAAAATATATAATAATGCAAATTTATCCTTTAAGACTTTTACCTAATAAAATCGATTTTGATTTTATGAATTTTAAAAAAGTTAGTTACACTTTCTCAATTATTTTATCACTCATTAGCTTTATTTGGATCGGTATATATAAATTTAATTTCGGTATTGATTTTGCCGGCGGTATAATTATTGAAATAAGGCTTGATCAAGCTCCTGATTTGCCAAAAATGCGTGGGGTTCTAGGCAAGCTTGGAATAGGTGAGGTGGTCTTACAGAATTTCGGTAGTGAGCGTGATTTATCGATTAGATTTGGTAGTAGTAGTGAAGAAAATCTCATGAAAAATATTGAGTTAATTAAAGGATCTTTACAAAGTAATTTTCCGTATAAGTTTGAATATCGTAAGGTAGATTTTGTCGGTCCGCAAGTCGGTAGGCAGCTAATAGAAGCGGGGGCTATGGCGATGCTATTCTCTTTCTTAGCGATTATGGTTTATATTTGGGTGCGTTTTGAGTGGTATTTTGGTCTTGGTATACTTATCGCCTTAGTGCATGACGTAATACTCGCTCTTGGGTTTATGAGTATGACAAAGCTTGATTTTAACTTAAGTACTATTGCTGCAGTGTTAACTATTATAGGTTATTCCGTTAATGATTCGGTAGTAATATATGATAGGATTAGAGAAAATTTACGTAAATATCATAAAAAAAATATCACGGAAATTATAAATTTAAGTATTAATGAGACTTTATCAAGAACTATTTTAACTATCATTACCACGCTACTTGCCAATTTAGCCCTTATTCTTTTTGGCGGTGAGGCAATCCGTAGTTTTAGCGTACTTGTATTTTTTGGGATAATAGCCGGTACTTATTCCTCAATTTTTATCTCTGCTCCGATACTTACAATGTTTGTTAATAGGAAGTTTAATAAAAAAGTAATAGAAAGGTAAAGAATCGTCATTGCAAGCAGGCATTGTTGCTTGGGCCGGCTTCATTGTCATTGCGAGTGGCCGTAGCCTGCATGACAATCTCAGGATTTTGGCACGAGATTGCTTCGTCAAAATTATCAATTTTTCCTCGCAATGACGTTTTTAAGCCATAACGAGAATAGTTTATGCTAAAAGAAGAAGACAAAATTTTTACTAACCTGCATGGGCAGCAAAGCCATGATTTGAAATCTAGCAAGAAGCGAGGCGATTGGGAGAATACTAAAGCTTTGCTTGATAAAGGTAGAGATTTCATCGTTGAAGAGGTTAAGAAATCAGGGCTTAGAGGGCGAGGGGGTGCCGGATTTTCTACCGGTATGAAATGGTCATTTATGCCTAAAAATTTAGAGAAGTCTTGCTATTTAGTAGTAAATGCCGACGAGTCTGAGCCTGGCACTTGTAAGGATCGTGATATATTAAGGTTTGAGCCGCACAAATTAATAGAAGGTTGTTTGCTTGCAAGCTTTGCTATAGGAGCGAATAATTGTTATATCTATATTAGAGGTGAGTTTTATAATGAAGCCTCTAATATTCAGCGCGCCTTAGATGAAGCCTATAAAGAAGGGTTAATAGGAAAGAATGCTTGTGGTTCGGGCTTTGATTGTAATATTTATTTACATCGTGGGGCGGGTGCTTATATTTGTGGCGAAGAAACGGCATTGCTTGAAAGCTTAGAGGGCAAAAAAGGTATGCCTCGTTTAAAGCCGCCTTTTCCTGCCGGCTTTGGGTTATATGGCTGTCCGACTACTATAAATAATGTTGAGTCTATCGCGGTAGTGCCAACCATTTTAAGACGAGGAGCTAGCTGGTTTGCTGGTATAGGTAAACCTAACAATACGGGAACTAAGATTTTCTGCATATCAGGGCATGTTAACAAGCCTTGTAATGTTGAGGAAGCAATGGGCATTTCGTTAAAAGAATTGATTGAGAAATATGCGGGTGGTGTTCGTGGTGGATGGGATAATCTTAAAGCCATAATCCCGGGTGGTTCTTCCGTGCCTTTACTGCCTAAGTCATTATGTGAAGTGGATATGGATTTTGATAGTTTAAGAACAGCAGGTTCTGGACTTGGTACAGGCGGTATTATAGTTATGGATCAATCTACCGATATTATTTATGCAATAGCAAGGCTTAGTAAATTTTACATGCATGAATCTTGCGGGCAATGTACTCCTTGCCGTGAGGGTACGGGCTGGATGTGGCGAGTTATGATGCGGCTAGTTAAAGGTAATGTCAAAAAATCTGAGATAGACGAACTCCTGAACGTTACGAAAGAAATAGAGGGGCATACTATCTGTGCTTTAGGTGATGCGGCAGCTTGGCCGATTCAAGGGCTGATACGCCATTTTAGAAGCGAGATTGAGGCAAGGATAAAGAGTTATAGTGTGGTTTGACTTTTTATCGTCATTGCGAGGAGATATTGCCTGCGTGGATACTAGGCCGTCATTGCGAGCGAATGAAAGGAGAAAGGAGCGTGGTAATCTCATGAAATAATAACAAACTCCTGAGATTGCTTCGTCAATTACTTTGTAATTTTCTCGCAATGACGATTCCAATTTATAAATAATTAAGAGATTATGCAAACAGATAATACAAAATCAAACACTAATAAAACAGCTAAGCAAGAGAAAG
>NZ_BCMR01000011.1:0-25582 GCF_001653015.1 Rickettsia sp. Tenjiku01 | reverse complement strand
TTGATGATTGTTTTAGCTCATGGAAAAAAAATATTATACCCGTTATGTTTTTAGAAAGACTTGCAAGTGTTTTATTTTTTGCAAAAAACCCGGATTAAAAAACAAAAGCTGTTTTTTTTTTGTTTAAATTTGCAATTTTTTTTTCAAGCAAAAGAAGGGCTATTTTTTTCCCGCCGATATTGCGAGTTCCACCTGACCCAACACCGTATTTTAGCAAGGCATCTATAGAAGCGTGCATTACTTTTGCATGTTTACTCATACCCAAATAGTCATTAATGCACCACATAACTATTTGTTTATTAGCGTGTTCTGCAAAAGGAAAATTATCGGCTTGTCTTTTTAAGGCCTTAAATTCTCGATATCTTCCTTCGTTTTTGATCTTATCTATATGTTTGCTAAATATAATATCGTAATAAGACATTTTCTCGATTTCATTCCCGCGTAGGCGGGAATCCATTTTATTAATTATAAAATTCTATAATCAGATATTTTGAATGTTCTTTCTAGATTCCCGCCTACGCGGGAATGAAATCGAACAGAACAATACTTCCAAACTCACGTTTGCAACTATTCTACATTAAAATTAAAAAAGTTTAAAGTTATAATATGGCTTTTTGTACAATATCGTTTAATCTCTTTGAAAATGCACCTGTATCAGCAACCGGTTCACCCTCTAAAATACAGGCTTGATCAAATATTAGATTAACCAATTCTTCATTATTTTTATTATTTGCTTTTAAGTCGTTAAAGATTTTCTCTATGATTTTATTTTTAGGGTTTAACTCTAGATTTTTAGCTGAGGCATTAGCTATTTGTTTCTGTTCAATCAAAAATCTCTCCATACGAATATCCATAGCAGCGTCGCTAACGGCAAGACAAGCAGGACTTGAAGTAAGTTTTTTAGAGATCTTAACTTCTTTTACCAACTCCCCTAGTGTCTCCTTAAAATAATCTGTTAGCAATTTATATTCATCATCGGATTTTTTACTATCTGTATTTTTCTCCTCAGATTGTGAAGTAGTTTGCTCTACATCGATATCGCTTCTTGTCGCTGATTTAATAGCATGTTCTTTATATTTGCTATTAACATTTACCCAAAAATCATCCACTGTATCGGTAAAAAGTAATACATCGATTTTTTTACTTAATAACCCTTCGATTTGTGGGCTTGAAAGTAATTTATCGGGGTTATCACCGCTTAAATAATATATAGTACTCTGCCCTTCTTTAAAATTCGCTATATATTCGTCAAGGCTGATCATTTTATTATGCAAGGCACTTCTGAATATGCATACCTCTAATAATTTTTCATGGTTGGTAGTAGCCTCACATAAACCCTCTTTTAAAGCACCGCCGAAATTAGCCCAAAACTTATTATATTCTTCAGGTGATTCCTCTTTCTTTTTTCTAAGCTCGCCAAGCACTCTTTTTGTAATAGCATTTTTGATTTTCTCAAGCACGCTATTATGCTGCAGTGATTCACGGCTAATATTTAGTGGTAAATCTTCTGAATCAACCACGCCTCGTAAAAATCTTAAATATGACGGGATTAAATCTATATTCTCATCAGATATAAATACTCTTTTTATATATAATTTTACTCGCCTTTTGCGATCAGGGTGGAATAAATCAAATGTTTTGCTTGATGGAATGAAAAGTAGGTTAGTAAATTCTATAGCTCCCTCGTTTTTATTATGCATAGTTATCCAAGGGTCATCAATGGCATAAGATAGACTTTTGTAGAATTCTTTATATTGTTCTTCCGTAATTTCCGATTTCGGTCTTGTCCATAATGCAGAAGCTGAATTAAGCTGGATTTCATTATTACCAGCTTCATCAAAGAAATATATTGGTACTGCTATGTGATCGGAATAGCTTTTAATGATGTGTTTTAATCTAAAATGATCAAGGAATGTATCTTCTTCCTTTTTGATATGTAAAACGATTGCCGTGCCTCTTGTGAACTCTTTATCTGAATCTGAGACAGTATATTCACCAAGCCCATCTGATTCCCAAATATGGACTTTATCTTCCCCAGCTTTTCTTGAGGTTACAGTCACTTTATCGGCTACCATAAAGCTTGAATAAAATCCAACACCAAATTGACCGATTAGCATATTGTCTTTTTTAGAATCACCGGATAGGCTTTTAAGAAAATTTGCCGTACCCGATCTTGCAATAGTACCGAGATTTTCAATTAAATCGTCTTTATTCATGCCGATGCCGTTATCACGGATAATGATTTGTCCGTTATCTTTATCGACTTTAACCGTAATTTTAAAATTGCTATCGCCAGCTACTAATTCACTATTACTTTGAGATAAATAACGTAATTTATCACAAGCATCCGAAGCATTGGAAATTAACTCCCTCATAAAAATCTCTTTATTACTATAAAGAGAGTGAATCATTAAATTTAAAATCTTGCCAACCTCGGCATCAAATTTCTTTTTTTCTTGTATCATAATTATTCCAGTTTAATAAATTATTTTTTCGTCATATGACTTTATGTCATTCCTGCGGAAGCAGGAATCTAGAAAATAATAAATATAAACTGGATTCCCGCCTATGCGGGAATGACATTGGAAGTCTAGCAACAACTGCACCTTATTTAATATAGGAATTAATAATCAAATTTAAATAGTCTTCATTAATATTTTTTATCAATATCGTTTTTAAGCTATGAGTATGACCTTTAATAATTTCGATATTACTACGTGATAATTTCCATTCTTTTGCTAAATAATTTATGATTTCTTCATTCGCTTTACCTTGTTCCGGTATTGCTTTTATAGATAATTTTAGATATGGGATATTATTAATAATTACAAAATTGCTAATTAGATTTTGTTTAGAATTAGGCTTTACTTTAAAACTAAGTAAAGCCTGATGTGAAGAAGAATTGTAATTGTAGAATTTATCCATGAATATTTTTTATCATATTTGCTTATTCTTTTTAATAAAAAAAGAATCCTTGAAAAACTTTGCTTAAACTGATATTATGTTTACCATAAATGTTTAGCACCCTTAGCTCAGCTGGATAGAGCAACAGATTTCTAATCTGTGGGTCAGAGGTTCGAATCCTTTAGGGTGCGCCATTCTGCATTTCTCGGTATTTCTACAAACGTATCAAACCGCAGATGCAGCATTAAGTCAAGCTTTTGACCGTTTAACTGAATATTAATTGTCTTTCACCAAGTCTTTAAACTAAGCAGCTTTTCTCTTTCTTCTAAATAGTAAATTTATCACCTTATAAAACGAAATATTAAAAATATTTCTCAAGTTTATTAATTAAAGCTTTAATTTCTTTTGTGTTAACTAATATTTAATAATTATGATATCACAAGTATCGCTCCATATGTAGACGTAAATATGAAAATTTGCTTAATGGAGCTAATAATGGATTAAAGGAAGAAATGATTATTAATACCCTCACAGAACTATCATCAGACCATTCTGGTGTAATGCTTAATTTAAAACCGAGTAATAACGAAAAAGAGTTTAAAGAAAAATTAGAAAAGATTATTAATACTTATGAAAAATGGCAGGAAAATCCTGAAAACAAAAAAGCAATTTCTCAAGAACTCAAAAAAGAATTAGAGAATCTAGATATATGGTGCACAGAAACAGCTAAAAAAGATAATTCGCATGTTTTTAAAAATATTGGACAAGTTATAAAACATAGTTTTAAAGCTTTGGCTAACATAGGAAATAAAGAAGCTTTCAAAAAAGAACAGAAAGAAGTAGGTATTTTATATGGATGCTATAACACATGCTAATAAAAATACTAAACAAACACTAGAACGCATAAGGGCTACTATTAACAAACATAAATCTCCCCTTCCTCATTATTAAGCAGACATCACCGGAGAAGGAGCAAAAGATTTTGTCGGATAATTTTCACTTTCTTTCTCCAATTTTTCAAAATGAAATATACCAAATCCAATACTTGTTGGAATCATAATAATTAATACTCCCCAGTTTTTAAAGATTTTTATTAAATGAGGAAAACCAAAAGAGCTAATAACATACATACAAGCAGCTGATACAGCATATGTAAATGTTACGGAAGTAAAGCGTTTAAAGATTGGAAAATGTCTAAAACAATTTGGTACAGCCGGCATAACATTAAGGGCAAAAGCCATGATAAGTGCTTGAATATAAATTAATAATATTTCCTAATGCCTAATTACAAATCAGAGGAATATCTAATATATTAGACCAAACTTTATCCCAACCTTTTGCATGAGAAATATTAGGAAAAGTTTGCTTTTTTACACACGGTGAGTTACTTGTTTTTACGTAAAGTGCTGCTATGAAAGGCGGGACTCTTTTGTCATCCATGCCGGAGAGATGTAATTGAGGGATATTATTAACCTGTTTTGCATAATTTATCGGGTTTAAGGATTTAACTAAGTAACCACGATAATTATGATATTTATCAAACTTTTTAGTATCTAAATTACCGGCAATCGTTATAATATCTTTAACATTACTATTTTGAGCGGCAATTAATATTGTAAGCCCGCCGCCACCGGAGAAGCCGACTAAGCTAAATTTTTGTCCGTTATTGATAATATTTATGACATTGTTAATTGAATCTACGACTTCCTGCCCCATTCTTTTATCTAACCAATAATCGCTAATGCATTTTGAGTTCATTTCTAAAGGAGTATATTGGCAAGGTCTTGCTATATAAACAATATTCGGTCTTTTATCCATTGTAGCAAGCTTTAAGAGCATCGGATTAACGGGAGTAGGGTTGTCGGAATTAGCAGATCCATCCGCAAGATGTCCATCTCCCTCAATATAGAATACAAAAGGTAGGTTACGGTCGGTAATACGCTGATAAGTCGTAAGAGTAAAATCACCACCGTTTACTAGCCTCATCTGAAAGTTATTTTGAGTTGCTATATCTTGCGAATGCTTTACCCTTCTAGCTACATCATGAGTAGTAGAACACCCTGAAAGAAATATTGGTATTAAAAATATTATTGCCCAAATAAAATTTTTCATAACAATTTTGATTAAAACGGTATTTCGTCGTCTAAGTCGCTATGGTCAAAGGAATGATTTTTAGTTTCAGGATGTTTATATTCGCTATGCCCTGAATCTTGATTATGATTATTAGAGTTTTTACTATCTAATAATATTAATTGTGAATTAAAGTTTTGTAATACAACTTCCGTGATATATTTTTCTTGACCTGAATTATCATTCCACTTACGGGTTTGCAATGAACCTTCAATATATAATTTGCTACCTTTTGTGACATAGCGTTCTACAACAGATACTAACCCTTCACTAAATATCACTACTCTATGCCATTCAGTTCGTTCTTTTCGTTCGCTGGTAATGCGATCTTTCCAAGTTTCGGTTGTTGCTAAGGAAAGATTAATGATTTTTTTTCCTTCGCCTGTAGTCCTCATTTCCGGATCACGCCCTACATTACCTATTAATATTACTTTATTTAAACTACCTGCCATAGATTACTACCTACTTTAAAATATTACTATTGCAATAATAAAATAAAAGCGCCTATAATACTACAGGTTTTTTAAAAAATATCTCAAAAATTTTGTAGTGAAGTGATTATGAACCAAGAATATATTAAGGTACGCGGTGCTAAAGAGCATAATCTAAAAAATATAAATGTTAATATTCCAAGGAATAAATTTGTTGTTATCACCGGTCTTAGCGGTTCAGGCAAGTCTTCTTTAGCGTTTGATACTATTTATGCAGAAGGTCAAAGGCGATATGTTGAAAGTTTATCTTCATATGCAAGGCAATTCTTACATTTACAAAATAAACCTAATGTAGAATCTATTTCCGGATTATCGCCTGCTATTGCAATTGACCAAAAAACTACTTCCAAAAATCCACGTTCTACGGTTGGAACTATAACGGAAATTTACGATTATCTTAGGTTATTATATGCAAGGGTGGGTGTTCCTTACTCTCCGGCAACCGGTCTTCCGATACATAGCCAAACAGTTTCCGAGATGGTAGATATAATTAACGAACTACCTAAGGGTACGAAAATATATTTACTCGCTCCTATTGTTAGAGGACATAAGGGTGAGTTCAAGCGTGAAATTATGAATTTGAAAAAGCAAGGCTTTCAGAAATTAATAGTTAACGGGGAAGTTTGCGAAATTGATGATTTACCGAAACTTGATAAAAATAAGAATCATAATATAGAAGTGATCGTTGATAGAATAGTTCTAGACGAAAGTTTAGGTAATAGACTTGCAGATAGCTTAGAGAGTTCGTTAAATCTTGCCGAGGGTATTACTTATTTGGAAATTGTAGAATTACCGCTGGCAGTTAAGAGCGAGTTTGAAAAAAATCAGCGTATTACTTTTTCCGAGCAATATTCTTGTCCGGTATCGGGTTTTCAGCTTACTGAAATAGAGCCTCGAATCTTTTCTTTTAATAGCCCTTTTGGAGCATGTCCTAAATGTGAAGGGATAGGTAAGGAGTTTTTCTTTGATAGAGATTTAATAGTTCCGGATCAAAGAATTGCTATTAAAGACGGTGCAATAGTGCCTTGGGGTAGTACAGCTTCTAAATTTATCCTAGAGACATTAAAGGCTCTTGCCGATCATTATAAATTTTCTATTGAAGTACCTTTTGTAAGTTTATCACAAAATGTTAAGGATATTTTATTTGAAGGTTCAGGAGAAGAGGCAATAAAGTTTGAATTTCACGATGGTTCTAAAACGCAAATAATAAAACAACCTTTTGCCGGTATAATACCAAGTTTGCAAGAAAAGGACCGTACTATAGAATCGGTTTTAATTAAAGAAGAACTAGCTAAATTTAAGTCAGAGCATAAATGTACTGCTTGTTCAGGGTTTAGATTAAAAGACGAAGCATTATGCGTTAAAATAGCAAATTTTCATATAGGTGAAGTAGCAGGTATGAGTATTGCAGCCTTGCAAAAATGGTTTAGTCACTTAGAAGAAAAATTAAATAAAAAGCAATTATTTATTGCTGAGCGTATACTCAAAGAAATTACCGAGAGATTAAAATTTCTTATGAATGTCGGGCTTGATTATCTAACGTTATCACGAGAAGCAGGTACTTTATCGGGGGGGGAAAGTCAGCGTATTCGTCTTGCATCTCAAATAGGTTCAGGACTGAGCGGTGTTTTATATGTACTTGATGAGCCGTCTATTGGTCTTCATCAACGAGATAATACAAGATTAATTGAGACACTAAAAAGGCTTAGAGATTTGGGTAATACCGTTTTGGTAGTCGAGCATGATGAAGAAACAATATATGAAGCAGACCATATTATTGATATAGGACCGGGAGCCGGTATTCACGGCGGTCGTGTTATTGCGGAAGGAAATGCTGAAGAAATAAAGAATTTTGAAGAAAGTATCACAGGGAGGTATCTAAGTGGTCGTCAAACAATCAAAGTGCCGTCTGAAACAAGAGTAGGGCATGATAATAGGGCAATTGAATTACTTGGGGCGGTTTCCAACAATTTAGATAATGTTGATATCAAAATTCCGCTTGGTACTTTTACCGCTATAACGGGAGTATCGGGAAGCGGTAAATCAAGCTTGATGATTCATACTCTATATAAAGCGGCTCTAAAGCATTTAGAGCCAACTAGCAAAGTATTTCCCGGCAAATATAGAGAGTTAAAAGGACTTGAATATATTGATAAAATTATCGATATTAATCAATCTCCGATAGGTAGAACTCCTCGTTCAAACCCTGCGACTTATACAGGTGCCTTTACCCATATTAGGGATTGGTTTGTGGAGTTACCTGAATCAAAAGCTAGAGGGTATAAAGTAGGCAGATTTTCGTTTAACGTTAAAGGTGGTAGATGTGAAGCATGCCAAGGTGATGGGCTAATAAAAATAGAGATGCATTTCCTACCTGACGTATATGTAAAGTGTGATATTTGTAACGGTCACAGATATAATAGAGAAACGCTTGAAATAAAATATAAAGGTAAATCTATTGCCGATATTTTGATGATGACTGTAGAAGATGCGATGCAGTTTTTTGAAAAAATACCGTTAATCTATGAAAAATTAATTACCTTAAATGAAGTGGGTCTAGGCTATATTAAAATCGGTCAGTCTGCTACTACTCTTTCAGGTGGTGAAGCACAACGCGTTAAGCTTGCTAAAGAATTATCAAGACGTTCAACCGGTAAAACGCTTTATATACTTGATGAACCGACTACGGGATTACATATCGACGATATTAATAAATTGTTAAAAGTGTTACATAAACTTGTTGATATGGGCAATACCGTTTTAGTTATCGAGCATAATTTAGATGTTATAAAAACTGCAGATTATATTATTGACGTTGGTCCTGAAGGTGGCGACAAAGGCGGTAAGATAGTTGTATGTGGCACCCCTGCCGACATCGCTGCCTGTGAGGAAAGCCATACCGGTAGATATTTAAAGCAATATTTGGTGTGATCTAATATAAATAGCAAGCTACTCTATATAATTTGCTATTTGATGTATTTCTAAATTATCCTTAACACTCATCCCTTGATTTCGTTAAGAAAAATTAATCTAATTCTTGCTATTTTTTAAAAATTATCACATTTTGTGGTTATTACCATGTTTTATGGTTTTCTGTAGAATAATTATAAAAGAAGAAATTAATGAAAGTTACATTTAATAGTATTGAAAAAATTTATAATTTATTAACTATCGAAGAATGGATAGATAAACAAGATCCAAAGCAACGCTTGGAACAATTAAACAAAAAACTAGCGAAAGCTAGTAATCCAAAAGAAAAAATTAATTTAGAAAAGGCCATAACAACCTTAGAAGAAAATACTAAAAGTAATCCCATGACTTTAAAAAAAGCTGGAATAAACCAAGACGATGCTGAAATTTATTATATAAAGAGGGCTTAAATAAAAAGTCTAGTGAAAAAGAATTATTAGAAAATAATTTTGATCAATTAAATACTAATGATGTTTTTGAAAAAATACATAAGCAATATTTAAGTACAAATATACGCCTTAAAAAAATCTTATTAGTAAAGAACTATGTAAGAAATATTGCCATATTGTCGAAAATTGCTGACTTATATACGGAGAATGGCGGTTTAAATTCTTTAGAAATGGCTAAAAAAGTATCTACTTACTTTGGAAATTTAGAAGATATAAAAAGTTACTTAAAAACTGTTAATTATGATACAAAAGAAACAATAGAATTGAGTTTTCAATTTAATTCACAAACATTGTCTTCCAAAACATTTGAATTTTTTCAAATTTTAAATAAATCTGGAAGAGACTCATTATATATTTTCAGTAATGCACACTTACTGGAAAAAACTGAAAAATTTCAAAAAATTCTTAAAGAAAATAAATTAAATGATTTTCAGCAGATGACTAAAAATGATTTAAAGAATTAGTAAATCAAGTAACTGAAATAGTAATTAAAGAATCTTATAAGTACAATGAAAAAGAATTATCAGAAGAAAATAAATTACATGCAAAAAATTTAGCTAATTTTTCTTTAAAAGGAAAACTAGATAATAATAGTTTTCAAAAAGCATTGAACTTTATAAAAGAATATTATATGCCTGATATTAATTTTGATATAGAGGTAAAAGGCAAAAAGTATAATTTTCCTAAATTACCTGCCGATGATATGAAAGGTTTTATGCTTGGTAAATTTAGTAATTCTTGCCAATCTATAGGACATGATTCCGAAAAATCTATTTTAGACGGTATGAGTAAAGCAAATGCCGGTTTTTATTACGGATGATAAAGGAAATATAAGAGCTCAGTCATATGCTTGGCTTGCTGGAGAGGGAAAAAAGAATGAAAAAGCCACTTCTATGTATGGTACTAGATTCATTTGAGCATTTAGGGAAAGAAGATAAATTATTATTTGTACCTATAATAAATAAATTGAGAGAAGCATTACAAAAACAAGCATTAAATTTATATGTAGGATGTGGCGGACAAACTCCTAAACTTGATATAAACACTATACTTCATCCAAAACCAATGGAGTAAGATTTATATATGGCGATGCAACAAATGTTTATCCTATTACAAGAGAAGTACCAACAATAGAATTAAACTTAGGAAAAAATGCTAATAACCAGGTTAATCAATATTCTACTATTGAAGAGCTAAAAACTGATAGTAAATTACTACAACAAATTATAATAACTAAGCAAATTAATCGAGATTTAACAGAAGAGGAAATATCATTGCTTAACATAGGTTTTACTTTTGCACAAATTTCGAATATAGAAAACAATAAACAAGAATTCTTTGTTGAAAATGACGATAATATAAAAAGTTTGACTGACGCCGGTGTTAGTGTGAAAGAATTACTTGCCATGGAACCAAGTCAGCAGAAACTCTTTATTGAATATAGTTATAAGGTAAAAAGCTTATCTAAGGCCAGGCTCACTACGAAAGAATTGTTTAATGTGATAACAGGCCAACAAGAATCAAGTAATATAAATGAAAATGATTTAACTCAGTTCGATAATACGGATCACAATGCATTAAAAGTAGAGTTGATAGGTGATGCTACAGAACAAGCTTAGGTGAGCGTGGAATACAATTCAAATATAATAGAATTCTTGCATAACATAGCTAATAAGGAGAGATCCTTTTGGAGACAAATAAGTTATGCAAGAATTCTAATGCTTATGGTCATGGTGGTGAGTATAGAAGCCTAGAGCAGAAAGTGCATTTGAGAATTCAGAGTTAGGAGTTATTTCATTTGGTATTCCGCTGCAACATATGTGACCGTTTAAGCATATCACTTGATCGGAGTTTTTTATTACGGTAAATAAATCATGAGAAATCATAAAAACCGTAATATTGAGCTTTTTACGAATCAAATTAATAAGCTGATAAAATTCTTGTTGGCTTGTTACGTCTAAAGACTGTAACGGTTCATCTAAAATAATTAAGTCGGGATTATTAACTATTGAACATGCAAGAACTACCTTTTGAAACTGCCCTCCTGAGAGCTTAGAAATTTCTTGATCTTTTATATGTTCCAAATCAATAAATGAGTTAATCTCTTTAATATTGTTATTAAAATTACTCGGTGCTAACAACTCTAAAAAATTTTTTACTGTAATAGGTAAATCAGGGGTTAATCCGAACTTCTGCGGTACATATCCAATTTTTAGTTTGGGATCAATTATAATCTCGCCGTTTGTAGGTTTTTCAAGTCCAAGCATTAATCGTACTATGGTAGTTTTACCTGCACCGTTAGGTCCGATTAAAGTAGTGATATTATTTTTTTTGACAGTGAAACTAACGTTATTTATCGGCAATTTATTACCGAATTTTTTAGATACGTTACGAAACTCGATTATAGGTTTTTGCATGTGTCAGTTCACTTCTGTTATCCTGTGGCTTGACCACGGGATCCAGTAATAAATACTAAAGTTATTAATGTTTTAAGTTATTTTTCTAGATCCCGTGGCTTAACCACGGGATGACACAGTGGGCAATAAATAGCATTCATTAAATAGAATAAATGCCGATTAGTGCTGCCTCGGCAAGTAAATGTTTTTGCAGGGCTAATACTAAATCTGGCTTGCTAGCATTCTCATCAAGCTCAAGATAATCATTTAGGGCATATAGTTTAAAAAAATAACGATGAGGTTTGCCGGCAGGTGGACAAGGACCGCCGTATTTTTTTTCTTGCCAGCTATTATTTAAAATTTTAATACTACTATCTATTTGTCCTTCTGAAAGCTTAGTAATAGAAGCAGAAATATTATATATTATCCAATGATCCCATATACCGTGTGGTGGTGCTATTTCTACCGGTGCATCCGGATCATACATTATAAGTGCAAAAGATTTAGTATCTGAAGGAGCATTACTCCATTCTAGATGCGGTGAAACATTTTGTCCTTTACAAGTAAATTTATCAGGAATGCGATCATTATGTTTAAATGCCGTACTTGTTATTATGAAAGTCATAGGTTGCTCTTTTTGTTATAACGTCATTGCGAGCAGCCATAAGCTGCGTGGCAATCTCATGAAATAATAAAATTCTTGAGATTGCTTCGGCAATTACTTCGTAATTTTCCTCGCAATGACATTTTTTCTATCAATTCACAACTTGCCATTGTCCGTCAGGTTGGCGACATGCATTACCGTATGCTTTGTGTTGTTTTCCGCCTATTACAACTGTTTGAGTGTACTCACGGCAATATTGACCAGTGCTATTTCTATAAGTTTTATTAGGTGTTACGTAACCGTAATTGCCGTTATCCGGATTACGCCATTCTACGTTACTACCACTAGGAGCTGTTTCTAAAGCTCTCTGTGAGGTAAGCTCTGCAAGTCTTCTATCCTGCTCATCCATACCTGCACCGATTTGTCCACCAAGAACTGCTCCAAGTAGTGCACCTACACCTACTCCAACAAGCTGTCCTTTGCCCTTACCGAATTGAGAACCAAGTAATGCGCCGCCAGCACCGCCAAGAAGTGTTCCTGTACCTTGTTTATTCATACCGCCCGGACCGTTACAGGCTTGTAACATAGAAGTTGCAAGAGCTATAATCATAATTTTAGATAATAGTTTCATATAATTCTCTCTAAATTAATATATACTTAATAAGTATATGGTTTTTAGAATTTTGTAAAGCTAAAACTAGATTCTGTAAACAAAATTTAAATTATTTATTTTTAATTTTGTTCACAGAACCTTATTATAATTGAATTTTATATTTTCTTTGTTAAACTACAAATAAATAAATTGGAAAGATTTGTCATGGATACTAATAGCCGTAATCGGTTAATAAAATCGGCATCTTATTTATCGGTTACTACGGCATTAATTATTTTAAGTATAAAATTATATGCTTGGGTTGTTACCGATTCGCAATCAATCCTTGCTTCTTTAATTGATTCAATGCTTGATATAACTTCCTCCTTTATTAATCTAATAGCTTTAAGATTTGCCCTGCAACCGCCGGATCATCATCATCGATTCGGGTATGAAAAAATGCAGGATTTAACAATTTTTTCTCAATCGATATTTTTCTTTGCTTCAGCTTTTTTTGTAGGCTTTTCTTCGGTTAAATCTTTTTTTGAAAAAACAAAACCGGAGAATATTAGCGACGGTACTACTGTAATGTATGTATGTATATTCTTAACAATTATTTTAGTACTTTACCAAACTTATGTAATTAAAAAAACAGGATCGGAAATAGTAAAAGCCGATAAGCTTCATTACTTCACGGACTTACTAACCAATGTTATAGTAATTATCTCTATAAATTTAAGTGATTATTTTTGGTTTGTTGATCCATTATTTGGTGTAGTTATTTCGTTATATATATTTCACTCTTCTTATTCTTTATTTAAAAAGGCATTTAAAAATTTAGTAGATCATGAATTACCCGAACAAGACAGACAAAAAATTATCTCGATAGTTAATAACCATTTAGGGGCAAAAGGTATGCACGAAATGAAAACTAGATATGCCGGTCAAAAAGCTTTTATCCAGTGCCATCTGGAAATGGACGGCAATATGTCGCTTTATAATGCTCATAAAATTAGCGATGAGATTGCTTTTGAAATATTGCAGGAATTTCCGGAGGCTGAAATAATTATCCACCAAGATCCTTTTGGAATCGAAGAACACGTAAAGTATCGTGAATATATTGTTAGATAAAGAAGCTAATTTTAATAATTTTTTCATGGAGCAAGCTTTAAAACAAGCAAAGATTGCTTTTGATAAAAATGAAGTCCCGGTCGGAGCGGTAGTTGTAGATAGGTTAAATCAAAAAATTATTGCTAGTACCCATAACAATACGGAAGAAAAAAATAACGCTCTTTATCATGCTGAAATTATTGCTATTAATGAAGCATGTAATCTTATATCTTCTAAAAATTTAAATGATTATGATATTTACGTTACTTTAGAACCTTGTGCTATGTGTGCGGCAGCTATAGCTCATAGCAGGTTAAAACGTTTATTTTATGGGGCTTCTGATTCCAAGCACGGAGCAGTCGAAAGTAATTTGCGATATTTTAACAGTAGTGCTTGTTTTCATAGACCGGAAATATATAGCGGAATTCTTGCCGAAGATTCGGGGCTATTAATGAAAGAGTTTTTTAAGAGGATAAGAACTGTTATTTCTAGCCACAGAATGACATAAAGAAGTAAGAAAACATGCTACAACTATTAACCCCCTATTATTTTAATAAATTATCAAAGGTTATAATACCTATATTAGCTATATCTACTTGCGTAATGATGATTATAGGTCTTTATTTAGCCCTCATAGTTTCGCCGGTAGATTATCAGCAAGGTGATTTTGTACGCATTATGTATGTTCATGTCCCTGCCTCTTGGATGGCTCTTGGTGTTTATGTTTTCATGGCAGTATGCAGCTTTAGCTATTTAGTATGGAAAACTACTATTAGCTATTTGCTAGCCGTAGCTTCTAGTTACGTTGGAGCTACTTTTACTTTGATTAGTTTAGTAACAGGTTCTTTATGGGGAAAACCTATATGGGGGACATGGTGGGTTTGGGATGCAAGACTTACCTCCATGCTCATATTATTTTTATTATATTTAAGCTATATTATTATAGTGAATAGTGCGGATAATATAAGAAAGGCACAAAATCCTTCTTCTATTATTGCTCTTATCGGACTGATTAACATACCGATAGTAAAATTCTCGGTAAATATTTGGTATAGTTTGCATCAGCCTGCTAGTGTTTTAAGGCTAGGGAGTCCAACTATTCACTCTTCAATGCTAAAGCCTTTAATTATCATGTTTATTAGTTTTATATTATATTTTCTATTAGTATTACTTTTAAGAACTGCTATATTAATCGACAAAATCAAAAACAGATAATATAATGACTTATGTTGTAACCGATGAATGCGTAAAATGTAAATATACCGATTGTGTTGAAGTATGTCCTGTAGATTGTTTTTATGAAGGTGAAAGGGAAGATGATTTTATGTTAGTCATTAACCCCGATGAATGTATAGATTGCGGCGTTTGTGTTCCTGATTGTCCTATAGGTGCTATTAAACCTGAATCACCGGGGTTAATAGAATGGGTAGAACGTGCAAAAGATTTTATAGAAAATAAAGGATGGAAAAATATTACCAAAAAAAAAACTGCTTTGCCTGATGCCGATAAATTTAAAGATGAGAAAGATAAGTTTAATAAATACATAGGTTCTGTGAAGATTTCACAGAACCTAAAATAACATGAATTAACTATATATGTGTTTATTTTGTCACAAAACTTAATAAAAGCTTTATTATATGAATCTAATTGCCGATTAAATATAGAACTAAAAAATATAATATGTTATATATGCCATTAAGATAATGTTTAATTATTTAATTTGAGGTGCTAATCATGAAAAAGTTACTTTTAATAGCTGCTACAAGTGCAACAATTTTGTCTTCTAGCGTATCATTTGCTGAGGGCATGGATCATGAGTGGTATTTAAGAATAGATACCGGTGCAGCAATGTTTAATGAAGAAAAAGATAAGGCAACCGGTGTTAAATTAAAATCTAATACAACTGTTCCAGTTGCTTTAGGTATCGGTTATTATATTTCCGAAAACTTTAGAGCCGATTTAACTTTAGGTACTATAATCGGTGGTAAGTTAAAGAAATCCGGAGCTGTGACTAATGCACCTTTTACCTGTACTAATGTTTCAGCAAGCCATAAACCTACTATTACACGTTTACTTATTAACGGTTATGTAGATTTAACTAATTTTGATATGTTCGATGTTTTTGCTGGTGCCGGTGTTGGTCCTGCATTAGTTAAAGAAAAAATTACATATAATGGGATAACCGGTCTTTCATCTAACACTAAAAACAGTACTAATATTTCTTACAAGCTAACTTTAGGTACTTCTGCACAAATTGCCGACGGTGTTAAAGTAGAACTAGCTTATAGCTGGATAGATGATGGTAGAACAAAAAGTAAGAATGTAATTTACCAAGGAACAAGTGTACCAACCGGTGGTATGCATTATCAAAGCCATAACTTAACAGCCGGTATAAGATTTGATATATAATTAACAAGAATATATTAATAGTTTTAGGTAATAACCTAATATCATATCGTGGCTTAACCACGGTATCTAGAAATACAAAAAAAAGACTGGATTCCGGTGGTTAAGCTACGGAGTGATATTAGATGACAACTCAGAAATGTCACTTAAAGCTATTTTTTATCGAATTTAGGTAAAAATTGTAAAATTATTATCTAATATCGTTTTTACTAACAACTAATAAAATTTAAAGGAAAAATTTAACAATATGAAAAAATTACTTTTAATAGCAGCTGCAAGCACAGCACTTTTAACTTCTGGTCTTTCATTTGCTGATTGCGATATGAATTCTTCTGTAGATTCATCTACTAATTCATCGATGTCATCATCTGTGGAAAATCAATGGTATTTAAAACTTAATGCTGGCGGTGTGATTTTTAACAAAACGAAACCTAAAGGAGCAGATTTTAAGTTAAATAATATAAAGTCTAATACAGGATTTACAGGTGAGATCGGTGCGGGTTACTATATCATGGATAATCTAAGAACCGATTTAACAATTGGAACGGTAGCAAGTAGTCATTTAAAGAAATCAAAAACTTATCCAGGCGGTAATTCTTTCTCAGTAAAAAATAAACCTACTATTGTAAGTGTATTACTTAACGGTTATGTTGATTTCGTCGATTTAAGCATGTTTAAAGTATTTGCAGGTGCAGGTGTTGGTGCTGCTTTTGTAAAGGAAAAAATTAACTCTAAAGATATTAAAGATGGTGTAACTGACAATTTCAACGGTACTACTAAAAATAAAACTAACTTTGCTTATCAATTATCTTTAGGCACTTCATTTGAAGTTGCACAAGGTGTAAAAGCTGAACTAGTTTATAGCTGGAGAGATTACGGTAAAACAAAAAATACCACCAAAACTATTGACAGGGATAAAGTTAAATTTGGTGGAACCCGTTATAAAGGTCATAACTTAATGGCAGGATTAAGATTTGATATGTAATTAGTCTTAAATCTTTTTACAAGCTATTAACACGAAAAAGGAGTCTTTATTAAAGGCTCCTTTTTTGTTTATATGTCTTGGTATTGCCTACGTGGATACTGAGACGTCATGAGCTAAGCGACTGCAAGGTATTATCGCATTATTCAGCTTTTTTGTCATTGCGAGGAAAAATTACGAAGTAATTGACGAAGCAATCCAGTAAAAAATTCTGATTTACAGCATTTTTATTATTTTTCCTAGATCCTACGGCAACAACACCTACAAGCTTGCGGAGTTATAGTAGAGATGGCATTGATATTCATGCCAACAAACTCTTAATCTAAAGACTCTTTTTGCCTTTATAAAACGTTACGTTCATTTTATGTATTGCTGCAAAGCCTAAATAAATTTTAATACGTTCTAGAATAATATCTTGATAATAAGGTAATTCTGCTGCAGTAGCATTATCTTCAGCTTGTATAAACAGCGTATTAATCTTTTGTTTTTTATAAGTATAGGTGGTGATTTTTAAAGGTAATGCTTTAGTGCTGAAGTTAAATCCGACTATTTTATTCCAGTTAATCATGATTTCAGGCAGCAATGGATGTTGTTTAGCAAATATACGTCTAACTATTTTATCGATATCCTCTTTAATTAGCTTCATTTTAATAAACTCTGCACTGTTAAAGTTATGACGGCTAAAGCAAGTATTATAGATATTACGGGAAAATGTAAAGATGTAACCGATATGATCATTAAAAATATATTACAAACTGCTATAATCGATACTACTTGTTTATGAGATTTACCTTTTTGTACTGCTTTTTGAAAAAAATGTTTTAAATGAGGCTGCCAAATTTTTTCTTTATTGAATAGCCGAATTAATATGGTTAGCACTGCATCAGTGATGTAATATAAGCTAGCAATAGCACAAGCTATAAATAAATTAGTGCTTGTAAGAGCCAGCAGGAGCAAACAAAGACCCGTTAAGAATCCAAGACTAATACTTCCCACGTCTCCTAAAAATATTTTTGCCGGATGCCAATTAAATATTAAAAAACCACAAGAACAACCAAGAATAATAACATTTACACTAGCTATAAAATATGGATTATTAATAGTTGGAAATTGTAAAAAACATAATATAAGCATAGTGCTAGATAGATGGATAGATTCCACACAACTCATACCGTCTATACCGTCCATAAAATTATATATATTAATAAAACCGCTTAAAGCTATAACTAAAATAGAATATATTAGTATATGTACAGAGTTTAGCTGCGAAAAAAGAAAAATAGCAAAAGCTGCACAAATTAAGTGGACTATTAAACGAATTAGAATAGGTACGGCTTTTAAGTCATCTAAAAAGGAAATCGAAGCAATTGCCAATACTAACGGTAATATTTTTATTGAATTAACAAAGTTATTGCTCGTTATATATTCAAACCCGCTCAAAGCAATCATTACAACAACTACAATAGCAAGACCGCCGCCGCGCGGTGTTATCTTATCATGAGAACGACGGTTACTTGGTATATCAACTAAACCGATAGTAGGAAGATATTTAGTTAATATATATGTTAATATAGCGGTGGATATAAAAGAAAAAATAAATAATGTGCTGTAGCTATTTATATTCATAGGAACATATTAGATTTAAAACTATAATATTTACGGTTTGGCATGTCTCTACTATCTTATTTGTCATATGAATGTTGGCTTTTGAAGGTTCAGGGCTACTGCTTGGATGATGATGCACAATTATAAGGCTGCTTGCTTCGTTAAATAAAGTTCGTTTAATTATCTCACGTGGGATATACCGCAGCTTGGTCTATAGTTCCTTGACTTAAAACCTCATCAGCAATTAAAATATTTTTCTTATTCAAAAATAATATATGAAATTGCTCGAGTCGCATATTGCCCATATTAACTTTTAAATAATCAATCCAATAATATTTTTATTTATTATTTTTTGTTTCAATACTCTAATTTATCAGCTCACGTAGAGCAAAATTGATATATAAATTTTCATTGGTGCCTTTAATACTAAGTAGCATTTCCTTATCAAGGTTAATTAAATCCGTAATATCAAAATGATCAAGTAATTTTTTAGCAAGAGGTTTTATGTCTTTACGAGGGATAGCCGTAAATAACATTACTTCAAGTAATTCGTAATCAGAAAATGTTCTGCTCCAGCGGCAACGAAGCGTTCTTTTACTTTTTTACGGTGACCTATATAATGAGGCGTATCTATTATTTCATCATTACTAAATTCTAACAAATTATTTTCTAACATTCTTTATGTTTATTCAAATTATAAATAAGTAAAATGTTGCTGATGTCATTCCTAGCTAAAAGCGGGAATCCAGTAATCTTTAATGTCATCCTAGCTAACTTGATCGCGGGATCTAATCTTTTTAAATGCTTTTTGGATCCCGTGGTCAAGCCACGGGATGACACTGAGTGCGTTTTTTGATCCACGCAACAATATCCCGCGGGAATGACATAGATAGCCATACAACAAAATCAATTTTTACTCTACAGTTTAGTATGGAGGATAATCAAGTTTTTTAGGTGATAACGTAAATATTTCAAAACCGTCTTTAGTCACGCCTATAGTATGCTCAAATTGAGCCGATAATGATTTATCACGTGTAGTAACTGTCCATCCATCTAGTTTACTTAATATAGTGTCATAATTACCGGCATTTATCATAGGTTCAACGGTGAAAAACATTCCTTCTTCTAATGTTAGACCCGTGCCGCTGCGACCGTAATTTAATATTGACGGTTCGTCATGAAAAACTCTTCCGATACCGTGACCCGTATAATCTCTAACCACAGAATAATTATGTTTCGCGGCATAGCTTTGAATAGCATGTCCGATATCACCAAGTTTAGCACCGGGTCTAACTACTTCAATCCCTTTCATCATTGCATCATAAGTTACTTGAATAAGACGCTTTGGCTTAATTGCTACGTCACCGACATAATACATACGGCTAGTATCACCGTACCAACCGTCTAAAATTACTGTAACATCAATATTTACTATATCACCGTTTTTTAACGGTTTATCGTTTGGAATGCCGTGACAAACCACATGATTTATAGAAGTACAAATTGATTTTGGAAAGCCTTTGTAATTTAACGGTGCAGGAACGGCATTATGAGAAGTAATAAAATTATGACAAAGGCCATTTAAACTATTAGTAGTGACATTCGGTTTTACGTGATCAGTAATAAAATCGAGCGTCTCTGCAGCTAATTTTCCTGCTGCCCGCATCTTTATGAAATCTTTTTCTGTGTGGATTTTTATGGTCATGAATTTTGGTTACCTTTCCCTCAAAAAAATATATTTTTCATAATACAAAATGGCTCTTTTAATGTAAATAACTTATCCTATTATTGTTGTGAGAAGTGCTGCTATGTTACTTGATGTAGGTTTTAGATATTATGTAATTGCTAATATAATTATTATTTAACATAATGGTTGTAGTGAGGTTATTATTTGCTATTTCTGTTGTGGTTGCACATTCAACTTCTCATCCATTGCTTAAATTTATAGGTACAACAATTGCAGTACAATCTTTTTTCATCCGGCTTTTATATGGCTATGATTCAGAGCAATTATACAAGCAAAATAAAATTTTGGAAACGTAGATATTTAAGGCTTTATCCTACTTAGATCTTTTGTATTTTAGTTACTTTCTTCTTGCAGCAAAAATTTTCTTTTTTAAGCAATTGTGTAATCTTCCATTTCCGGCTGGTTTTTTTAATTTTTGCAAACCTAACAATGTTTATTGGTATTAATAATAATACAGTACAGTTTACAAAATACTTTATTGACTCCACGCCTCCTCTTTATTAATTTTTGTTGATACCTCCTGGTTGGTCAATTGGGCTAGAAATTTCTTTTTATTTAATGGCACCTTGGATTCTAAAAAAGAAAAATATCTATATTTTATCCATAATTTGTATATTTTTAATTACTAGCATTATTCTTCAGTTTAATGGATTTATAGGAACTTCTTGGTCTTATAGATTCTTTTCTTCTGAACTTGCAGTTTTCTTAATTGGTAGTCAAGCATTTTATATTTATACTAATCAAGAAATAAACGAAAAAAAGTCTTGGCTTAGTCAATTACTCTATATTATATATTATATTAATAATTATTACTTTTCCGTTTATCCCAATAGAGCCTCAACTAAAAAAATTACTTTTTTATTGTTTATTTGCTCTATCTTTAGGAAAAATATTTGACTTAACCAAAGATAATAAGTTAGACAAATTAATTGCTTTACTCTCTACCCAATATATTGTTGTCATTTAATTGTCTTGTATAATATACTACCTGCTATTTCATATTGGGCTGATAATGGGACATTTTTCTTAATACGTTGGTTACTTTTATAACAGTAATAATTATTTCTTTATTGAAAAGCCTATAGAATATTATAGAAAAAGATATAAAACTCATAATTTAGCTTAATATTTAAAACTATGCTATATTACATAAATAAAATTCTTTCAAACAATAAGGTACAAGCGGTTATCATAGGGATAATCGGGCTTGGGATTGTTACTGTTCTCACGTCATATAATATAGACGATCCGTCGTTTAACTCGGTCACAACAGAGTACCATAGTAATTTAGTCGGAATTTTTGGCTCTTATTTATCGGATTGTTTATATCAATTTTTTGGGTTGGCTGCTTTTATCATACCGCTTGCTTGCTTTGTTTGGGGGAGAAATTGTTGGTATGGAAGATATCGCGGCTCATTTATCCGTATGTTTGTAATGTTGCTTGCTCTCGTTAGCAGTAGCACATTATTATCTAAGATTAAGCTAGAATTCATACCGGCAAATGCAGGTGGAGCTATCGGAATAATAGCTTCTAATTTTTTGGAGCGATTTACAAATCAACTATACTTATTATTAATATTTTTTACCTTTATTATATTAGTTGTTTTATTTGAAATTAAATTTACTTCTTTAAGTAATTTTATTATTAAGCTAGGGAAATTTTTAATCTATTGGATACAATCTTTTTTACATAATGTATTTTCACGATTGTCGTCGATAAGATTATTCCCTACTAAAAACAATGATAAGTTAAATATAACTTCTTCTTACCAAAAGCCTGTAAGTGAAAAAGTAAAATTTCCTGAAGAAGCGAGATCCGTACCTGCAAATCCTATAAAATTCTTTAGCAAACCTGTTAGCCCTAAAATATCTCAAAGCGAAATAGCAGAATTGCCTCCTATTTCGTTATTACGTAATCCTGAAAAACATCATGTAAAAGGATCTTCTTCCTCAGAGCTTAAACAAAAGGCTGAAGAGTTATTAACCGTGCTGAATGATTTTGGAGTTAAAGGGCAGATAATTAATATCAATCAAGGACCGGTGGTAACTCAATATGAATTTGAGCCGGCAGCAGGCACGAAAACATCAAGGGTAGTAGGATTATCTGACGATATAGCACGCTCACTATCTGCTTTATCAACAAGGATAGCAGTTATACCCGGCAAAAATGTACTTGGTATTGAGCTTCCTAATAAGCAGCGTGAATTCTTTTGCTTAAAAGAACTTATAGAGACCCCAGAATACCAAGACAAATCAACTTTATTGCCGTTAGTCTTGGGTAAAGATTTAGCAGGTAAGCCGCTGATTGCCGATCTTGCTAAAATGCCTCATTTATTAGTAGCAGGAACTACCGGCTCAGGTAAATCCGTCGGTATTAATGTGATGATTGTGTCGCTCTTATACCGCTATACTCCCGAAGAATGTCGCTTTATCATGATTGATCCGAAAATGCTTGAATTATCGGCTTATGATGGAATACCGCATTTGCTAACTCCCGTGGTAACCGCGCCTTCTAAAGCGGTAGTTGCTCTTAAATGGGCAGTTAAGGAAATGGAAAACCGTTATAGAATGATGAGCAATATCGGTGTTAAGAATATCGCAGGTTATAATGCAAAAATCTTAGAAGCGGTTAAAGAGAATAGGGTAATTGAGCGTTCGATTCAAACTGGTTTTGACCCTGAAACAGGTAAGCCTATTTACGAAACCGTTACAATGAACATGGAAAAACTGCCTTACATAGTGGTTATTGTTGATGAGATGGCTGATTTAATGCTAGTTGCCGGTAAGGATATTGAAATGCTGATTCAAAGGCTTGCTCAGATGGCAAGAGCGGCAGGCATCCATATTATTATGGCAACGCAAAGACCTTCTGTAGACGTTATTACTGGTGTCATTAAAGCCAATTTTCCAAGTCGTATTAGTTTTAAAGTTACCTCTAAAATCGATAGCCGAACGATTTTAGGAGAACAAGGCTCCGAGCAGTTACTCGGTATGGGTGATATGTTATTTATGGGGAGTACTTCCAAGATAAGTAGGGTACACGGACCGTTTGTTAATGAAGCCGAAATTGAGCAAATTACGGAATATTTGAAAGATAGCGGTACGCCTGAATATATCTCTGCCGTTACCGAGCAACCTGAAGAAGACGATAGTAGCATTGATATCGGTGACGGCACCTCTGATGAAGTGCTTTACAAAAAAGCTGTGCAGATAGTGCGTGACGAACGCAAATCTTCCATTAGCTATATCCAAAGGTCGCTTAGAATTGGCTATAACAAAGCTGCCAACTTAGTTGAGAAGATGGAGAAAGAGGGAATAGTCTCACCACCGAATCATACAGGTAAAAGAGAGATATTATTGCCTGAGAGGTAGGGTATTTTTTCGTCATGCGCTACGCAACCGTAGGCATTGTTGCATGGCTCTTATGTCATTCCTGCGAAAGCAGGAATCCAAGAAAAAATTATAGATACAGCAAATTTTTGAAAATTTAAAGCTCGATTTATCTCGCTTTATGCTGGATTTCTGCTTTTGCAGGAATGACATAAATAT
This sequence comes from Rickettsia sp. Tenjiku01, assembly GCF_001653015.1. NCBI lineage: Bacteria > Pseudomonadati > Pseudomonadota > Alphaproteobacteria > Rickettsiales > Rickettsiaceae > Rickettsia > Rickettsia sp. Tenjiku01. The sequence continues at coordinate 1,647 of NZ_BCMR01000011.1, read as the reverse complement.
ATTTATCATTGACATTCGAATTTGATAAAGCTTTAGGACAAAAGCTTTTACAAAAAGCAATATATGCCGGTGATTTAGAGTTAGTAGAAACTTTATTTATATAGTATAAGGTGTTGACGCCCAGTACAAAGACCAATTAGGACGTATAGCTCTGCATCATGCTATAAAAGCTAATTGCGGTGAAGAATTAATACAGTTTTTAATTGAACACACTGCGTATATTAATTATCGTGATAAATCAGGTCTAACACCGCTGGCCATGGTGAAGAGTAATCATTGTGTCCCGGCTACAGAATTATTGCTCAAAGCTAATGCTTCTGAATATTATATGTATGATGATGTTATTAAGGTGTTAGGAGAATATGGATACTAAATAGTCATTGCGAGCGGGCATGGCCCGCGTGGAGCAATTCCCTCCCTGTCATCCCATGGTTTGTCCACGGGATGACACACCCAGCAGATTTCTCGAGCCATGCAACAAGGCCAACGCCGCTACGGAATGACATATAATCTATACATAAAAATATTATCTATGTTATTAATTATAATAGACATAATAAAAAAGTTGCGTTAGAATTATAACACTTTTTAAGTGAGTTAATTTTTATTAAGGTTACATATGGCGAATATTTCTCCAAAATTATTTCAAAAAGCAATACAACAAGGTCTTAAAGCCGCTTTATTCACCACCTCAACCGCAGCGATAATGCTGAGTAGTAGCGGGGCACTCGGTGTTGCTGCAGGTGTTATTGCTACTAATAATGCAGCATTTAGGGATAATGTTAACAATAATAATTGGAATGAGATAACGGCTGGAGGGGTAGCTAATGGTACTCCTGCTGGCGGTCCTCAAGACAATTGGGCATTTACTTACGGTGGTAATTATGCTATCGATGCAGATGTAATCGGTCGTATTATTATGGCTATAAATGTTGCGGATACTAATCCTGTAAGTCTAAATATTATGCAAAATACCACCGTTGGTTCGATTATAACGAGAGGTAACTTGTTGCCTGTTACTATTACTGCCGGCCAAAACTTAACTTTAAACGGTACTAATGCTATTGCTGCAAATCATGGTTTTGATGCTCCTGCCAATAATTATACAGGTTTAGGAAATATATTTTTAGAGGGAGTGAATGCTGGAATAATTATAGACTCTAAAGCCCCGGCAAAGATAACGCTTGCAGGTAATACAGATGGAGGAGGTATAGTAACGTTTACCGATAATAGTACAGTAACTGGCGATATAGGTAATACAAATGCATTAGCAAAAGTGAATGTAGGAGCAGGTTTGCTACAAGTACAAGGCGGAGTGGTAAAAGCGAATAGAATAAACTTAACGGATAATGCGTCAGCAGTGACATTTACGAATCCTGTAGTGGTGACCGGAGCGATAGATAATACCGGTAATGCAAATAATGGTATAGTAACGTTTACCGATAATAGTACAGTAACTGGCGATATAGGTAATACAAATGCATTAGCAAAAGTGAATGTAGGAGCAGGTTTGCTACAAGTACAAGGCGGAGTGGTAAAAGCGAATAAAATAAACTTAACGGATAATGCGTCAGCAGTGACATTTACGAATCCTGTAGTGGTGACCGGGGAGATAAATAATACCGGTAAGTGCAAATAATGTATAGT